>DATMYN010000204.1:0-8408 GCA_035560875.1 Longilinea sp.
TTCCAATAGGTATACGAAAAAAACAGATTTAAGACGCATACTTCCATAAAAATCCGGTACAATCGAACCAGTACCTATTAGCCAATGAAAGGTAAACGCACATGAGCAGCATTGTTTATTATGGCGATCCCCGCCAGGCAAAATTAGAAGCAAAAGAAACCCTTCCGGCGAAATTAGGGTTGATCCTGGATCAATTGAAGTTATCGGAGCGCGTGAAGGATGAAACCGTCGCGATCAAGATGCATATGGGTAACAACTTATCTTATTCGGTCATCCATCCGTTGTTTGTCCGCAAGGTTGTGGATGCCGTAAAAGCGGGTGGTGGACACCCCTTCGTGGTTGACTTGGATTGGGATTTGATCAACTCCGAATCACGCGGCTACACGACCGAGACCTTGGGCTGCCCGATCGTACCGATTGCCGGACCTAATAATAAGTATTTTTACGAACACGAACGCCCCTACAAGAACATCAAAAAATGGAAGGTCGGCGGCGCGATCGAGGACGCCACTTTTTTGGTCAATTTTGCCCATGTAAAGGGGCATCCCTCCTGCAGCTTTGGAGCGGCATTCAAGAATTTGGCGTTGGGCTGTATGATCGGTGAAACCCGCGGGGCGATCCACGATACAAACCACTTCGACCGTTATTGGTTCAGTGAGAAATGCCCCTCAGCCGAGGACCGCCAACGGATCATTGATTCATGCCCTGCTCAAGCCATCGTAGAGGATAAGGAACATCCCGGAGAACTGCATCTGCATTTTGAACCCTGTAACCAATGCGGCCGCTGTTTAAAAGTAGCCCCAGCAGGCAGCCTAAAGATCGATCCGGTGAATTTCCATTCCTTTATGGAAGCATGCGCCATCAGCACCTCCATCACCATGAGCACATTCGCCCCCGGAAAAGCCATCCACCTGGCGCTGGCCAATCAAATGACACCGGTGTGCGATTGTTTTGGTTTTACCGGTCTATCCATCCTGCCGGATGCGGGCATTTTCGGGTCGGATGATATTGTGGCTCTTGATACAGCCATATTGGATAAAACCGCCAACAGTAAACTGATCGTGGAAAACGTACCAACTTCCATGGAAGTATGGAATAAAGAAGGGCATCCCTTTGCTCAACTCCACGGCCCCATGAAAGACCCCTATAAAGTGGTCGAGTACGGCGAAGCCTTAGGGTTAGGGTCAAGGAAATATGAACTGGTTGATGTATTCCCTGTCGAAAATACCCGCCAGGCTTCCTTAGGATATGTTTCAGCCCAATAGACAGTGATTTCTCGCTATGCTATACTACTATAGAACAGTTATTCGTTAACCAGGAGTTGTATGCCCCAAATGGCGCACCGGCCAAGCCGGTCTCAAAGCACAACCCGATCAAGCCGAAGCACAACTTCACGCGGTACAACTAAGCGCGGGAAAGGCTCTTCACGCAGCTCGAACAACAGTATGTTCGAACTGCCGCCTTTCCAATTTAAACCACTGTCACCCGAGCGCCGCATGGACGTGTTGGGGGGTGTGCTGAGCCTGGCAGGGTTAGCTTGCTTTGTGAGCCTGGTTTCCAAAACGGAAGGGACTATCACCGGCCCGATCGTGGAAGCACTGCAATCCATTGCCGGGGTTGGGGCATTTTTAATCCCCCTTACCCTTTTAGCTATTGGATTATGGTTGATCCTGCGCAATGTCGACCGGCTGCCGGTATTCTCCATTGAACGCGTTTTAGGGTTGGTTTTCCTGGTAATCATCCTGTTGTCCTTTACGTATTTGATTGCCGGGCAAACCGCCAGCGGTTGGCTTGGGTTTGCCTTTGGAGAGCTGCTCAACCGCGGGTTAGGGATCGCCGGTACGGTGGTCGCCTTACTGGCCTGGCTTTTGGTTTCCGTGACCATGGTCATTGATATATCGATCCCCGATCTCTTCCACCATATCCAGCAATCGATCCAACACACGCAAAAACCTAAAATGGTCGCAAACCGTCCGATCAGACCGGCTTCAACCTCTCAAACAGCGTTGTTCAAAGAATCGGATGAGCCGCCCAGTGAGCTGCCTGAGGATTTTGAACCGCTTACCCCTGTCAAAACCGCCGGGCGGCCGCGCCCCACATCCACGGGTGGCACGCCAGCTTTCCTACCCGATCCAAAACCGCTGACAACCACTCCCGCCCTCAAATCCACTCCAACCGGGTCGGCTACCAGCCAACCTGCTGTAAAAACCACGACCAATGCCACCATCGCTCCGGTGGGAAACTGGCACATTCCGGCCATTGCTGATGTGCTTGACCCGGCTGCCCCGGCAGCCGTACAAACTACGGTTGATTTGGAACGTGCCAAGATCATCGAAGAAACGCTGAAAGGTTTTGGCGCTCCCGGACATGTGGTGGAAATCCACCGCGGCCCAACCATCACCCAGTTTGGGGTCGAACCCGACTTTGTGGAAGGCCGATCCGGAAAAATGCGGGTACGGGTTAACCGCATTGCCAATCTATCGGATGACTTGGCCTTAGCCCTATCTGCCCAACGCATCCGTATTCAAGCCCCCGTCCCAGGCCGCAGTTTTGTGGGAATCGAAGTCCCCAATATTGAAAATACATTAGTCGCCCTGCGCGAGGTCATGGAAAGCGAATCATTCCGGCGTATGCGTTCCCCGCTGCGGATCGCGCTAGGCAAAGATGTAGCCGGAAAACCGATCTCAGCCGACCTGGCAGCCATGCCGCATCTGCTGATCGCCGGTACCACCGGTTCGGGTAAATCGGTGTGTGTCAACTCCATCCTCTCCTGCTTGCTGCTTAACAACACTCCGGTTGATCTGCGGCTGGTGCTGGTTGATCCTAAACGCGTAGAATTGACCGGATACAACGGGATCCCTCACTTGCTGGCTCCGGTGGTGGTGGAAGCCGAACGGGTGATCGGTGCTCTGCAATGGATCCTACGGGAAATGGACAGCCGTTACCACCGCTTTTCGCAAGAAAAAGTACGCAATATTCAAGAATATAACAAGTCCCATGAGGACCGATTGCCTTATCTGGTGGTGGTGATCGATGAATTAGCCGATCTGATGATGCTGGCTCCCGACGAGACCGAGCGCAGCATCACCCGTCTGGCGCAGTTGGCGCGTGCCACCGGCATCCATCTGGTTATTGCCACCCAGCGCCCCTCGGTGGATGTGGTTACCGGGTTGATCAAAGCCAACTTCCCCGCCCGGATCGCCTTTGCCGTAGCCAGCAACACCGACAGCCGGGTCATTCTTGACCAACCCGGCGCCGAACGGCTGCTCGGGCGCGGCGATATGCTCTTCCAGGCTCCGGATGCGCCTGCGCCGGTACGCTTGCAGGGTGTGTACGTTTCCGATGGGGAGATCCAGCGCCTGACAGAAACCTGGCGGTTGACCACCATGCAAAACCGGGCGGCGGGTGGTGAAGGCAACCCCGAGCAGATCGACACCTTACCGCGCGGCGTTCCCCTGGTTCAGGTGCCATTATTTGATACCGAGAGCGTTTCTGGTGAGGATCCGTTATTAGAGGATGCCATCGCCATTGTCCGTCGAGAAAAGCGCGCCAGCATTTCCATGCTGCAGCGCCGCATGCGCATTGGTTACACCCGCTCTGCCCGCCTCATCGATACCATGGAAAACAAGGGCATTATCAGCCCGTCCTCGATCAACAGCCAGGTACGTGAGGTTTTGGATTATGGGGACGAAGAGCAGCCGGACGAAGCGCAAAGTTAAGCAAATCCCGCCTACCCAAATTCACCTGTTTTTTGCAGTATACTTGACAACACAGGATAACCTTTATCCTGGAAAGGAGACATTCATGCAAACAAAGAAAACACTTCTCGTTGGGATCGTATTCGTTATACTGCTTGCTTCGTGCCAACCGTTGGCTGAAGCCGTGCAGCCCCCCAGCGTAGAAGCCCAGAGCTTACCTATCGTGGCGATCAATGCCCCTACCAATGGGCTCAGTTTTGCCGAAGCACCCGTCTCTCTGCAGGTGACGGCCAGTGACACGGCTGCCCTTACTGTGGTTGAACTCAGCGCCAATGGCGTTGTGGTTGCCAACCTGACCCTAACGGGCGCAACAACCAATGTGGATGCCAACCTGACTTGGGCACCCACGACAGCCGGTGAATATGCCTTGAGTGTGCGTGCCCAAAACAGCGACGGTCTTTGGAGCGATCCCTCCACCGTGAACGTTACCTATACACCGGTTGTGGTAGAACAAGCGGCTGCGGTCGTTCCGGCGGCAGATACCGTCCAGGCCAGCGCTCCCAGTACAACGGTCAATACCGGCGATGAAAACCTGGCCAATATGTATAACTGGTCGGTCAGCCCGGCATCGGTATTTTCAGCCCCAACCTGCGGACCCACCACCATCACTCCTTCGATCTACGTCCATGATGATGATGGCATTAACAATGTGATCGCATATGTCCGCCTGGTTGAATCACGCGGCTCACAGATCACCAGTTGGGTGCCCATGCATCTCGGCAACCAGGGCGGCGACCTGTACAGCAGCTCCTTTGAGCCCATTTTCTCGGGCGGCTGGACGGATTGGTACGCTTCTCATTTGGCTGCCGGCGGTACGGGTTGGTATGCTGTCGTTCAGGTCTATTTCTCAACCCAAGACCTGCTCGGTAATGTCACCCATACAATCGTCAACGAAGTCACAACGATCATCCCCTGCCCGTAACCTATTCAACAAGATCCTACCAACCGCCCTCCAAAATTGGAGGGCGGTTGCAATTAATGGCTCAAAAGCAATCAGCCCTCTTTTCAGAGGGCTGATTATCATTCGGATAGGAATTAATTAAGCTTTCTCTTCTTTATTCTCTGCCGGTTTGTAGGAGATGGCAGCCATTTGTTTATACAGCTCCCAGCGTTTCTCGGCGTCACCCTCGGCTAAGCCCATCAGAAGTTCAGCGCGGTCTTCATCGCTCTGCATCAGCATGCGGTAACGGGTCTCGTTATAGGCGTAATCCTTGACCGAGACGGTAGGTTCGCGTGAGTCGATCTGCAGTGGGTTCTCGCCCTGCTCTGCCAGGTCGGGGTTGTAGCGGTACAGCGGCCAAACACCTGATTGGACAGCCAGTTTTTGCTGCTCGAGTCCTTTACGCATATCAATGCCATGGTTGATGCAGTGGCTGTAGGCAATGATCACAGCCGGCCCATCGTAGGCTTCAGCTTCGATGAAAGCCCGCAGGGTTTGTGCGTCATTAGCGCCGAGTGCAACCTTGGCGACATAAATATAGCCGTAAGCCATGGCGATCATGCCCATATCTTTCTTGGGCAGGGCTTTACCTTTTGCTGCGAATTTACCAACTGCGGCGCGCGGGGTAGCTTTACTGGATTGTCCACCGGTATTGGAATACAGTTCCGTATCCAGGATCAGGACTTTCACATTGCGGCCTGAAGCCAGGACGTGGTCAAGACCACCGTAACCAATATCATAAGCCCAGCCGTCACCACCGATGATCCACACACTCTTCTTGACCAGGAAATCGGCCACAGAAAGTAACTGCTTGGCAGCCGGATCATTGATCTTGGCGATCTGTTTCTTTAGGTCGGCAACCCGCTTGCGCTGCTCGTTGATCTCGGTTTCCGTCTTCTGGCTGGCGTTGATCAGGTTGGCAGCCAGGTCGGCGCCGATCTGAGCGGATAATTTCTGTACTAATTCGTGCGCAAATTCGGTCTGTTTATCAATGGTCAGGCGGAAACCTAAACCGAACTCGGCATTATCTTCAAAGAGCGAGTTCGCCCAGGCGGGACCGCGGCCATCTTTATTAGTGGCCCAGGGTGTGGTGGGCAGGTTGCCGCCATAGATGGAGGAACAACCGGTAGCATTGGCTACCATTGCCCGGTCTCCAAAGAGTTGTGAAACCAACTTAATGTAAGGGGTTTCACCACAACCGCCGCAAGCGCCGCTGAACTCGAACAAGGGCACCAGCAGTTGTGAGTTCTTGACCGTGCTGGGATCAAAGGCAGTCCGGTCGGGATCGGGCAGGTTGAGGAAGAACTCCCAGTTGGCACTTTCAGGTTTGCGTAAGGGGAGTTGATCGGCCAGCATAAGGGCTTTACGCCCAACCTGGGTCTTATCCTTACCAGGGCAGGCTTCGGTGCACAAGCCGCAGCCGGTGCAGTCTTCCGGAGAGATCTGAACGGTGAATTTGTAACCGGGGAATTCGCGGTATTTGGCGTCAATGGACTTGAAGGTAGCCGGAGCTTTATCCAAATATTTGCCGTCATAAACCTTCAGGCGGACGACAGCATGCGGGCAGACCATGGCGCATTTACCGCATTGGATACACAAGGAGGAATCCCATACCGGCATTTCCAGGGCAATATTGCGGCGTTCCCAGCGCGAGGAAGCGGATGGATAGGTGCCATCCACGGGGAAAACGCTGACAGGGAGGTCGTCGCCGTTCATCTCGATGATAGGGCCGAGGACGTTCTTGATAAAGTCAGGCGCATCGGCGGGTATCGGGGATTGGCGGATGATCTTGCTGGTGGCTTCGGCGGGAACCTTCACCCGTTTCAGATGAGCCAGGGTGGAATCAACTGCTTTGAAATTCTGTTTGACAACGGCATCACCACGCTTGCCATAGGTTTTCTTAATGCTCTTCTTGATCTCTTCGATGGCTTCTTTACGGGGCAGCACACCGCTGATGGCAAAGAAGCAGGTCTGCATGATGGTGTTCACACGCCCACCCATGCCGGTTTTTTCGGCAATTTCATAGGCGTCGATGTTATAGAATTTTAATTTCTTGCTGATGATCGTTTCCTGAACATCCTTGGGGAGATGATCCCATACCTCGGTGGCCGGATAGACACTGTTGAGCAGGAATACGCCGCCCTTGGAAGAGTAGCGCAGCATATCGATCTTTTCCAGGAAGTTGAATTGGTGGCAGGCCACAAAATTCGCTTCACCCGCACCGATCAGGTACGGAGCACGGATCGGCTGGGGACCAAAGCGCAGGTGCGATATGGTGTAGGAACCGGATTTCTTTGAGTCGTATACAAAGTAACCCTGGGCGAAATTTTCGGTTTCTTCGCCAATGATCTTGATCGAATTCTTATTGGCGCCAACGGTTCCATCCGCACCCAGACCAAAGAAGATGCAGCGGACCGTATTGGGGTTGGCGATCGAGAATGTCGGGTCATACACCAGGCTAGCCATGGAGACATTATCGTTAATACCAATCACGAAATGGCTGAGGGGCTGCGGTTTACGCATCTCTTCGTAAATAGCTTTGACCATGGCGGGGGTGAATTCTTTACTGCCCAAGCCGTAACGCCCACAGATCACACGGGGAGCCTTCTTGAAGGGGGCGATACCGGAGGAGACACCTTCCGAAATGGCGGTGACCACATCGGTGTACAGGGGTTCACCGGCGGCTCCGGGTTCTTTGGTGCGGTCCAACACGCACACGGTCTTGACCGTGGCAGGTAAGGCTTTGATCAAGTGCTCAACCGAGAAGGGACGGTACAAATGCACCGTGAGCACACCCAGTTTTTTCCCTTTACCGTTGAAGTACTTGGCAGTTTCCTCAACTGTCTCAGCACCCGAACCCATCATGATGATGACACGGTCGGCATCGGGGGCGCCAACGTAATCGAACAGGTGGTACTGGCGGCCGGTTAAGCCGGCGAATTTATCCATGGCTTTCTGGACGATCGCAGGGGCTGCCTTGTAGAAGGGGTTACCGGCTTCACGCGACTGGAAGAAGACATCGGGGTTCTGGGCGGTGCCGCGAATGAAGGGGTGCTCAGGAGAAAGTGCGCGTTCACGGAACTCGGATACTTTCTTCATATCGATCATGGCGCGGATATCATCCTCATCCAGCCGTTCGATCTTGTTAACCTCATGCGAGGTGCGGAAACCGTCAAAGAAATGTAAGAACGGTAAGCGGGATTCTAACGTAGCTGCCTGAGCGATCAAGGACATGTCATGAGCTTCTTGCACGGAGCGGGAAGCCAGCATGGCAAAACCGGTTTGGCGGGTAGCCATTACATCGGAATGATCCCCAAAAATGGAAAGGGCATGTGATGCCAACGCACGGGCAGTCACATGGAAAACGGTGGGGGTCAATTCCCCAGCGATCTTATACATGTTCGGGATCATTAACAACAAACCCTGCGAGGCAGTGAAGGTAGTGGTCAGCGAACCACTTTGCAGCGCACCGTGAACAGCGCCGGCTGCACCACCTTCAGATTGCATTTCCATGACGGATGGGATGGTACCCCAAATGTTGGGGGTATTGACAGCCATCCAGGCATCGGAATGCTCGCCCATGGCAGAGGATGGGGTGATCGGGTAAATGGCGATTACTTCATTTACCCGGTATGCCACATAAGCAACAGCCTCATTGGCATCAACGGTAACTTTCTCTCTAGTCATACGGTTACTCCTGAATAATAAAG
>DATMYN010000205.1:0-3627 GCA_035560875.1 Longilinea sp.
GCACTATGGTCAGTAAAGCCCGCACGGCCATCGAAAGTGGTAACAAAGAAGCCATGAAAGAAGAGATCGCCAAGGCGGTCGTTGCCCTCGATAAAGCCGCTCAGAAGGGTGTTATTCACAAGAATAACGCTGCTCGCCGCAAGAGCCGCTTGATGAAGTATTTGGCCTCCGTGGCTTAAGCACTGGAACCTGCCGGGATTTCCCCGGTTATTTTACCGACCTGACAAAGCGGGAGGCATTTTCTCTCCCGCTTTTCTTATTGTTAACCGCAAGGTTCTTGGAGAAAGCAGCCCTTATGTTTGAAGCTGAACAAGACCGCATCGATAGCCAGATCCAAGCCTGGTTAAAAGAGAAAGAACTTCCCATTCTGCCTCTGCAATGGAATTCTGTTCCTTTTAGCGGGCACTGGGGAATCACTACGTCTTTCTTCCAAATCGCCTCGGCGGAAGCGCGTCAGAGCGGCGCCAAGACCAATGTGCCTGAACGGGCCGGGGTACTGGCGGCTCAAATTGCAGAGCATTTGGGTGTTCCCAGCGGATTTGAAAAAGTGGAAGCCGTAAAAGGCTACTTGAACCTGTACTACTCCTCGGCTGAATACACCCGCCGGGTGGTCGATACGGTGATTGATCAAGGCGACCAATATGGCCGCGGCGCACGCAAGAATGTGCAGGTTATGGTTGAGTTTTCTCACCCGAACACGCACAAAGCTTTCCATGTAGGGCATTTGCGCAGTGCCTTCTTGGGGGATGTCTTGGCCAGGATCCTGGATGGCGCCGGGTATGATGTGGTGCGCGCCAATTATCCCGGTGATATCGGTTTACACGTCATCAAATGGCTGTGGAATTACATGGCGTTTCACGCCGGGGAAAAACCTCCCGTTGAAGGGAAAACTCGCTGGATGGGTTCGTTGTATGCCGAAGCCAACCGCCGCCTGGAAGAAAACCCCGATCTGGATACCGAAATGCGGGCTGTGTACACCCGTTGGGATCAACAAGATCCCGAGATCGTTGCCTTGTGGAATGAAACACGCCAGTGGTCGTTGGATGGCTTTAATGAGATGTACGACCTGCTGGACATCCGCTTCGACAAATATTACTTCCCCAGCATGGCGGTGCTGCCCGGAAAAGAGATCGTGGATGATCTGATCCGCCGGGGCATTGCTGAAGACGGCCGGCCTGAAAATGCGGTGGTGGTCAAGATCGATGAAAAACTCGGCCTGAAGAACGAAAAATACCGCGTTATGGTTATTTTGCGTTCAGACAGCACAGCTTTGTATGCTACCGAGGATCTGGCGTTGGTGCAAATGAAATTCAACGATTATCCAAAATTGGAGAAATCGATCTACGTGGTGGATGTCCGCCAGGCGTTATATTTCCAGCAGTTGTTCAAAACATTGGAAATTGCCGGGTTCCCAAAGGCTGTCAACTGTCTGCATATTCCCTATGAATTAGTGACCTTACCGGGTAATGTCGCCATGGCATCGCGGGAAGGCACGGTGGTGCTTTTGGAAGACCTCGTCCATGAAGCGGTGCAACGCGCTCTCGAGATCGTTAAAGCCAAGAACCCTGACCTAAGCCCATCAGAACAAGAAACCATCGCTAAAGCAGTAGCTTTAGGCGCTATCCGCTATCCGATGATCGCCCGCGAAACGACCAAATTGGTCAGTTTCGATTGGGAGGCTGCCCTGGATTTCAATGGTCAGGCTGCCCCCTATATCCAATATGCGTATGTTCGTACCGGCAGCATCCTGCGTAAGTCGGAGGGACCTGGTCCCGGATCCATAATCCCTGGCAGTGAATTGCTTCCGGCTGAGATCGAATTGGTGAACTGTATATCACGGCTGCCGCGCGAGCTTCAAAATGCAGCCGCTGAGTACCGGCCGTTGAGCATTGCTGCTTTGGCTTATGACCTTGCCAGAGCCTTCAATGACTTTTATAATCAATGTCCGGTATTGCAAGCTCCCGAGCCAGTACGCCAGTCTCGCCTGCGCCTTGTAATGGCTGCCAGACAAGCTATCGGGAATGCCTTAAACCTGCTGGGCATCCAAGCCCCGCAAGCCATGTGACGGGCGGCACCGTCCCTAAGGTGGTGCAAGGGCGCCATCGTCCCCTTGGCGATGTGAAGAAAATTCACTTTATTTAAGGAGACAAGTAGTATGACCCCAATCCGTACTTTGATCATGGGCGCTGCAGGGCGCGACTTCCATAACTTCAATGTGTACTTCCGCGACAATGCGGATTATGAAGTAGTCGCTTTTACTGCTACCCAGATCCCAAATATCGATGGCCGCAAGTATCCCGCCGAATTAGCGGGAAAACTGTATCCGAATGGAATCGCCATTTACCCTGAATCCGATCTTGAGCGGTTGATCAAAGAAAAGAAAGTGGATCAGGTCATTTTTGCCTACAGCGATGTGCCCCACGAGTATGTCATGCACAAAGCTTCTATTGTTATGGCTGCCGGAGCAGATTTCCGTTTGATGGGACCTGGAACCACCCAGGTGAAATCCGTCAAACCGGTTGTATCGGTTTGCGCCGTCCGCACTGGTTCGGGTAAATCACAAACCACCCGCCGGGTTTCATTGATCCTGCGTGATATGGGCTATAAAGTAGCTGCCGTTCGCCATCCCATGCCCTACGGCGATCTGGTAAAGCAAAAAGTGCAGCGCTTTGCAACCTATGAAGACCTGACCAAACACGAATGCACCATCGAAGAGCGTGAGGAATACGAACCTCATATCGATAACGGCGTGATCGTCTATGCCGGTGTTGATTACGAAGCTATTCTGCGCCAGGCAGAAAAGGAAGTGGATATTGTCTTGTGGGATGGTGGCAATAATGACTTCTCCTTCTATACCTCCGATCTCGCGATTGTCGTCGCTGATCCTCACCGTCCCGGTCACGAATCCCGCTATCATCCCGGTGAAACCAATGTCCGCACCGCCGATGTATTCGTGATCAATAAAGTTGATACAGCCTCTCCCGAGAATGTTATTGCCGTACGGGATGCCCTGCATGAGATGAACCCGGATGCTACGATCATTGAAGGCGCTTCCCCGCTCTTCGTGGATGATCCGGCGGCCATTCGCGGCAAACGTGTACTGGTCATCGAAGATGGTCCAACCCTGACCCACGGTGAAATGGCTTACGGAGCTGGTTGGGTGGCTGCCCGCCGCTTTGGTGCAGCTGAGATCGTCGATCCCCGTCCCTTTGCTGTCGGTTCCATTATTGAAACCTACCGCAAATATCCCAAGACCGGCATGATCCTGCCTGCCATGGGTTACGGCGAGGAAATGATGCACGATTTGGAAAAAACAATTGCCAATGCCAAGGTCGATCTGGTGATCTCCGGTACGCCTATTGACCTGACCCGCATTATCAAGATCAATAAACCCATGCAGCGCGTGCGCTATGAACTGCAGGAGATTGGGACGCCGACCCTCGAGGATATCCTCAAGGCAAAGTTCGGCAATAAAAAATAACTTGACCGTTTTGATCTTGCACGGTGAGTGTTGAACTCACTGATGCAAATTCTGAACGAGCATGGATATTTGAAGGAATGCAGGGGCGCCGTTGTGCGCCCCTGCCTGCTTTCGAATATAATGATAGTGTTGGTTGAATATGTAAT
>DATMYN010000206.1:0-2536 GCA_035560875.1 Longilinea sp.
CCCAGGTGTCTTTGCCCATTCGCCGTACTATGCGGTACTCGCGCAGACCGTGGTACGTCTTGCAAAATTCGGCCGTACCTGCCCCGGGGGTGAATGACTCCACATCCCCTAATTTGGCAAGGATCTGGTCACGCGTCTCCCCGCCGCGGCCGCCTTCCGGGAAGCTCATATTCTCCAACACCCAGGCGGGGTCATTGATATTCCTCTGTCTTTGTTCCATCTCCATCGTGAAGGCGTTGTAATCCTGGCGCGAGGCGTCATCCAACGGGTAGCGGCGCGCAAAATCATCCACGATCTGCATCAAAATGGGGTTCTCGAGGTGTTTGCGGGTATGCGCCATCAACGCCTGAAAGGCGCGTATCTCTCCGGTTCCTTTTAGCAAGTTTGCCGCGCAAGGAGTGCCTTTTTCCATCTCAGCGATGAAAAAATCCACATTACCGGGGTCCCCGGTCTTTAGCAGTTCATAGCCGATAGCAATCTGCACTTTTAGGGTTTCATTGGTGAAAGCCTTGCGCAGCAAATCCACAGCCTGTTGGCCGCCAACTTCTGCTAATTTCCCCGCGGCGTGGATGCGCTCCTCTTCACTTAAATGCTCTTTATTGGTCAAAGCCTGGAACAATGCCTCAATATCTTCCATTTGAACCTCCTGCTCAGGTCAGACCAAACAAGTCTTATTTGGTTTGCTCAAGCCACTGTGTCATTACATCCACCGCCAGACTCAGATTGCCGATCTGGCAGTGGTTCTGAGCCTGCTCTCCTCTGGTAAATAACCGCGCAGTGACCGACCGGGCTTTGGTCAGGATACGCGCCTGCTCTTTAAAATGCTCCAGCGGGATCACATGGTCTTCCGCCCCAGCCATGAGCAGCACATCTTGTTTGACCTGGGCAGAGATATCCCGCGTGGTGTAGAACCGGCTCAACCGGAACACATTATAGGAGGAGGATACACCCATCACCAGCATCGCCTGCTGCATGGCCCAATTGAACAAGACACTTTTCCGCATGATCCCAGCGAGCACAGCGTTGAAGGCTCCTTCAGCGTGTGTTTTCAGCAGCAGCCTGATCAATGGTGCGATCGGTTTCAGCTTGCTGAGGGTGGTATCCATCCAGTCCAGGAATACATCGTAAGCCACCACCCGGCCGATGCGCGGCTCCAAAGCAGCCGCCCGCAGCGCCAGGCACCCGCCCATCGAAATGCCCATCAACGTAACCCGATCCAACTTGAAGTAATCCAACACGGCCGTGACCGGTTTATGCCACTCATGGGTTAAGAAAAGGCGCCCATTCTGCAATGCCCCGCCCTGGCCCGGACCTTCTAAACAAACCACCGTAAAGCCTTTATCCCGCAGGTGGAGCAAAATAGGAAAGAATTCCTCGATATAGCTGTCGAACCCGCCGTGTACAACCAGGGTGGCCTTCGCCTTTTTAGCCGAAAAGCGATAAGCAGGCAGAAAGCCTTTGATCGCGCCATCTTCATAAGGGATCTGGAAAAAATCTTCTTGCGGGATCTGATATTCTTTGAGGATCAGATCTTTAAATTTTTGGCGAGTTGGCAATTTCACCGGGTCGTCCTCGCCCATAAAGAACTCGGCCGACCGGTAGTAATAGGCGGCGTGCAGGCGCCTGCCTTGTGAGAGGGTTTTCTCTGCCAGCTCCAGGAATTCCCGCCGGTAAGAGGAAAAATCGGTGAGGCGCGGAGCAATGGCTTGCATATCCGCGGCAGCATCCTCACCGAGGTAATTGATCCAGCGGTTCATTTGGAAATTTATGGATGGTTCGGGATGAAGGTGATCGTAATACCCGGTGTGGAATTGGAACGTTGCGCTCATAGCTTCCTCATTACATCCGGCCGTCTTGTTTATCCTGACCGGTGCTCTTGTAATTGCCTGTAATTTATCCCCATACGATAAAATCATAACCAGTCCGGTGCATTTATTCAATAAGTCGGTTAAACAATTCAGCCCTCCGGCTTTGGAGAGCTGAGGATTGTGCAGAGTTCGGTTTTACTTGCCTGTGGCGTTGAACCCCTCATGGAATGTGACCGTACCCTGAGGATACTGTCCGTCAAACGGTAATGCGAAGAAGGCTTCCGGGGGCACACCCTCATAGCTCAACGCGGTGGGGTTTGTAAAGCCGAACTGGGGGTAGTACTCCGGGTGACCCACCAGGCAGCAGCCTTTAGCGCCCATCGATTTCAGACGGGCCAGACCTTCGTTGATCAGTGCCTTACCGATCCCCTTACCCTGATATGCCGGTAGCACCGAGACAGGACCAAGCCCGTACCAGCCTTGTGTGCCGTCGGAAATAGTGATCGGCGAAAAGGCAATGTGTCCCACCACCTGTCCGTCCACTTCCGCCACCAGGGATAGGGTCAACGCCCCTGCCTTGCGCAGCGCATCGACGATGAACTGCTCGGTATGGTCGCTGATCTCCATGTCGGCGAAGGCCGCTTCGGTCAACGCATAGATGGCGGCTTCATCCGCTTTGGTTTCGTTTCTTAAGACAGGTTCATTGGTCATCATAGAAATCCTGTCTC
>DATMYN010000207.1:0-3338 GCA_035560875.1 Longilinea sp.
ACGGCAAGGATAGAAATGGTAAAATTGAGTTTTGGGATATAAAAATACCCATAGGCCACTTTTTTAGTAGTAAACTACAATAACTGTTGAGGAATCGAATCCCATGACTATTTCACCTGACCTTCAAAACCGTGCGCTTCAAACCATCCGTTTCCTTTCGGCAGACGGAGTACAGCAAGCCAATTCCGGCCATCCGGGGCTGCCGATGGGTGGAGCGGCAATGGCTTACACGATATTTACACGCCATTTGCGTTTTAATCCCCAAGATCCCAATTGGCCCGACCGTGACCGCTTTATCCTTTCCGGCGGGCACGGTTCGATGCTGTTGTATTCACTGCTGCACCTTACCGGATACGACCTGAGTCTGGATGAACTTAAAGCCTTCCGGCAGTGGGGCACGCGCACCCCCGGGCACCCAGAATATGGGGTAACCCCCGGCGTGGAAACCACCACCGGTCCGTTAGGGCAGGGTTTTGCCAATGGGGTAGGGATGGCGATCGCCGAAGCCCATTTAGCTACCGAATTCAACCGCCCCGATCATACGATTGTTGACCATTATGTCTACGCTATCGTCACGGACGGCGATCTGATGGAAGGGGTTACCTCCGAAGCAGCTTCGTTGGCGGGTCATCTGAAATTAGGCAAGTTGATCTACCTGTATGATGACAACCGCATAACGATCGATGGCTCAACCGAGCTGGCTTTCACCGAAGACCGGGCTGCCCGTTTTGCTGCTTATAATTGGCAGGTTCTGCGGGTGGAGGACGGCAACGATGTGGAAGCCATCGATAAAGCCATCCAAACCGCCAAGAGAGACCCACGTCCCAGCCTGATCATTTGCCGGACGACGATTGGTTTTGGCTTACCCACCCGCCAAGGGACGAGTAAAGCTCACGGCGAACCCCCGGGTGAGGAAGAATTGACCAAAGCCAAGCAAAACGCCAACTGGCCGCTTGAACCATGCTTTTTCATCCCCGAAGATGTGCTGGCACACTTCCGGCAGGTGGGGGCAAAAGGCACAAGCATTCAGGCGGAATGGCAGAAGCGTTTGGATATCTACCGTACTACGTTCGCAGGGGAGGCGGCAGAATTCGAGCGGCGTATGTCCAGCAAGCTGCCCAAGGATTGGAAATCTGCATTGGTGCCGTTCCTTGCTGATCCGAAGGGAATGGCCACCCGGGCTGCCTCGGGAAAAACGATCAATATGCTTGCCAAGGTACTGCCCGAACTGATGGGCGGTTCCGCCGATTTGGCGCCTTCCAATAATACCTGGATCGATGGGGTGGCCGATTTTCAGGCGGCGACTCCCGAAGGGCGCAACTTCCATTTTGGAGTGCGCGAGAATGGGATGGGTTCGATCGTCAACGGGATGGCGCTGCATAAGGGTCTGATCCCGTATGGAGCTACATTCCTGGTATTCACCGATTACATGCGCCCGGCTATCCGCCTTTCGGCGCTTTCGCATTTTCCCAGCATATGGGTAATGACCCACGACAGCATTGGTTTGGGAGAAGATGGCCCTACCCACCAACCGGTTGAACAGTTAGCCTCCCTGCGTGCCATACCCAACCTGGTGGTCATCCGCCCGGCCGATGCCAACGAAACAATGCAAGCCTGGCGTGTAGCTGTGGAACGCCGCCATGGTCCAACCTTACTGGCGCTTACCCGCCAGGCGGTGCCCACGCTGGACCGCACGCGAATGTCAGCCGCAGAAAATTTGGATAAAGGGGCGTATGTAATGGCTGACCTTGGAAAAGGTACTCCGCAGGTGATCCTCATGGCCAGCGGTTCCGAGGTTTCAATGACTTGGGAGGCTGCTCAACGTCTGGCGCAAGAAAATATCACTGTGCGGGTTGTATCCTTCCCAAGCTGGGAATTGTTCGAAGCCCAAACCCAAGAATACCGCGACTCTGTGCTGCTGCCGGCTGTCACGGTCCGCCTGGCTGTGGAAGCCGGGGTCACCCAGGGCTGGGAACGCTGGGTGGGCGATAAGGGCTTTATCATTGGGATGCATGGCTATGGCGCTTCGGCGCCGGCCAAAACCTTGTATGAAAAATTTGGCTTGACGGTAGATGCCATTTACGAACATGCCAAAGCCCTGATTGGCTGAGGAGGTTGATATGCGTGTTGCTGTAACCTGTGACCACGGCGGTTTTCCACTACGCCAGGCTGTGATCGATACGGTAGAAGCCTTGGGACATGAAGTGCTCGATTTAGGCATCGACCACATCGAGCGCGTCGACTATGTGGATTATGCCGTTAAAGCCGGTCATGCCTTACAAGAGGGGCAGGCCGATAGAGCCATCGGGCTGTGCGGCTCAGGGGTGGGTATGTGCATCGCCGGCAATAAAATGAGCGGGGTGTATGCCTGTGTTTGCCACGACACCTATTCTGCTCACCAGGCTGTTGAGCACGATAACATGAATATGCTCTGCCTTGGCGGGCGCATCATTGGGGATGAACTGGCGCGTGAGCTGGTGAAGGCTTTCCTCAGCACCGAATTTTCCACAGTGGAGCGGTACCGCACCCGGCATGAAAAAGTACGTGACCTAGAAACTAATTTTGGGAGATAGATTATGAATCCGATCCGTGACCTGCATCAATTGGGACAGTCTCTTTGGTATGACAATATTCAACGCCGCATGCTGGAGAATGGGGAACTGGCGCAGTTGGTGGAAAGCGGGCAGGTACGCGGGGTTACCTCGAACCCCTCCATCTTCCAAAATGCGATTGCCAAGACGAGTGATTACGACAGCGCTCTCAAACCCATGGCTTGGGCTGGTTGGGATTCGGACAGCATCTTTTGGCAGCTGGCGGTTGAAGATATCCGGGCAGCAGCCGACCTGTTTTCGCCACTGTATAAAGAGACCAAAGGCGGGGATGGGTATGTTAGCCTGGAAGTAAGCCCATTGTTGGCCAAGGACAGCGCCAAGACAGCCAAAGAAGCCAAACGCTTGTGGACCTGGGTGGACCGTCCGAACCTGATGATCAAGATCCCGGCTACGGTGGAGGGACTGCCGGCCGTCCGGCAAACCATTGCCGAGGGCATTAATGTTAATGTGACCTTGATCTTTTCCCTCGAGCGTTATGCCCGGGTGATGGATGCCTATATGGACGGTCTTGAAGACCGCCTGGCCGCTGGAAAGCCGATCGACGGGATAGTTTCGGTGGCTTCCTTCTTTGTTTCCCGCGTGGATACAAAGGTAGATGGTCTGTTGAAGACCATCCCAAATGGAGAAAAACTACAAGGCAAAGCCGCCATTGCCAACGCAAAATTGGCGTATGCCTTGTTCAACGATGTGATCGCTTCGAAACGCTGGCAAAAATTAGCCGCCCAA
>DATMYN010000208.1:0-5187 GCA_035560875.1 Longilinea sp.
CCTTTGCGGTTGTCAGCGGGGTTGCCGGAGCCAACCTTGATACCAGTATTATCTTGATCATGGGGTTAGCCAACCATCTTTCGACTCGGATTATAATTTATACTAAGGTTTATTGAAAGGAGTTCGTATGAGCTTATCAAAACGATTAGAAGAAGCCCGGCAAGCATTCATTAAAGGGGATATCGAGGCTTCAGCTAAGGCGCATACTCAAAAACAGATCACGGATAGCGCCAAAGAAAAACATGGCGGGGCCAGTTCACAATACTTAGGGAATATCGTCTACGGCGGCTTGGACGGGATCATCACTACCTTTGCGGTTGTCAGCGGGGTTGCCGGAGCCAACCTTGATACCAGTATTATCTTGATCATGGGGTTAGCCAACCTCTTCGGGGATGGTTTTTCAATGGCAACTGGGGCTTTCCTTTCAGCCAAATCCGATAAAGAGTTTTATGACCGTGAGCGCGCTCGTGAAGCCTGGGAGGTTGAACATTTCCCTGATGGTGAAGCCAACGAATTGATCGAGATCTATAAACAACAAGGCTATCCCGAAGAAGATGCCTTGACGATGGTGGCCATTAAAAAGAAAGACTCAAAACGCTGGGTGGATGCGATGATGGTTGAAGAATTAGGGTTAATGAAAGACGAACGTAAACCAATCTCAGAAGCAATAACCACCTTTATTGCATTCTCAATAGCGGGTGTTGTTCCGTTGCTCTATTACTTGGTGGATTTGGTTTTCCATTTTAATTTTTCCTCACAAACTGCCTTCTTCATTTCTATGGGATTATCAGGTTTGGCTCTTTTCGGCCTCGGAGCCGCCAAAGTGCTGGTAACCGAACGTAACGCCATAAAAAGTGGCTTCGAGATGCTGGTTGTGGGCGGTGCAGCTGCAGCTGTGGCGTATATCGTTGGCGCTTTACTGAAGGGTTTCGGCGGTTAATATCAGTAGCCATATCAGCTTGAATATTTTTATAAGGTGAAAAGATGAGTGATTCCTATCATATTTTGGTAACGAATGACGACGGGGTGAATGCCCCCGGGATAATTGCGTTGGCGCAGGAAATGCGAAAACTCGGAAAGGTGACTGTATTAGCCCCCGACCATAATTGGTCCGCCTCAGGGCATGTGAAGACCCTTCACCGACCGTTGCGGGTAAAAGAAGTAATATTAGTCGATGGTTCATCCGCCTTTGCCAGCGATGGCGCCCCCAGCGATTGTGTAGCCTTGGCCATGTTAGGGTTCATTCCCGAAAAGATCGATCTCGTTATTTCCGGGATCAACCCCAATGCCAATATCGGCCATGACGTCACCTACAGCGGAACCGTCACGGCAGCCATGGAAGCGGCTATTTGGGATTTACCCAGTATTGCCGTTTCGCTCGATTCACCGGATGGATTCGTTGGGAGTCTGGATTATTCAACGGCTGCTAAAGTTGGATTGATCACGGCTCAATTGGTTCAAAAACACGGTATTCCCAAGAACTCCCTCTTGAATGTGAATGTCCCCTATTTAGCCTATGACCAATTAAAAGGATATCGGGTTACCAGGCAGGGTTTACGCCTTTATCATGATGAACTTGTAAGGCGGTTGGATCCACGCGGCCGTCCCTATTATTGGATTGGGGGCGATGCGCCGACCGGGATCCCAGAAACGGATACGGATTATGGTGCATTAAAGGAAGGCTGCGTATCCATCACGCCTCTGCAGCTTGATCTTACCGACTACAAATTGCTCCAATCTTTATCTGATTGGAAATGGGCAGAACCAAACCAAAATGTGTGACGTTTTCCACGCCAAATCGTGCCCATTGGTGCTTGCACCGATAAATTGCTTTCGATATACTCTTAGTATCAACTGGACATACCCAAACGAAAAAGGAGACGGGAAATGCAGTTTACAGTCCGAGATTGGATGATCAACTTGTTGGTTTTTATCGACCCGGATAAATCTGTCACCGAAGCGCTGACACTGATGCGGCGCCGCTATATGGACAGCCTGCTGGTCAATAAAACCAAAAATAATCCTGAATACGGCATCGTAACCGCCATTGATATTTGCGATAAGATCGTTGCTCAAGGACGTGATCCATCGGAGACAAAGGTCCGCGAAATTATGGTTTATCCATTGATCACCATCAATCAAACAATGAACATCCGGGATTGCGCCAGTTTGATGAAAGAAAAGCGAATTCACCATTTGCCCGTTGTGGATGACCACGGGACCTTGGTAGGTATGATCGCCGCTACCGATTTTCTCGTCGTCGCCGAATCCATTGGTCATGGCGGGGGAGAACGCACCCTCACATAACCTCATTCTGTTCACAAAAATGCGCCGGGTTGTAAACTCTGGCGCATTTTCTTTTTCGGTTATAATACGCGTATGCGCAAGATTACCTTTACAACCCTTGTCCTCTTGACCCTCTTGACCTTCCTGGTCATTCCGGGGGTTTCTGTGCAGGCGCAAGATTCAGACCTAACGTCGATCATCTATTCGCTTATCGATCAAACCAATTCAGTCAGGGCAGGTTATGGACTAAGCCCATTGACAACGGATTCTATTTTGATGTACACAGCCCAGTGGACCGCAGAAACAATGGCTTCCCTGGATACGTGTGCCCATCTCTCAACCTTGGGTTATGCAAGTGTTAGTTCAAGGGTAAGTGGTGCCGGATATGGCAACGGTGCTACGGTTTTTGCCACTGAAAACATGGCCTGCGGGTTATCCTCTGATAATATCTATTCGGGGATTTGGAACGATTACTGGCATTTGCTTCCGGTCAACGGAACTTATGCCTACCGTGACGTCGGCGCAGGCGCAGCCCGCTCCGCCAGCGGAACGATCTATTATGTGCTGCATGCGGCATACATCGCCGGAGGTGTCTCCAACAATGGAGGAACCTACTCGATTACTACCGCTCCCACCGCCGCTAACAACCTTACCCGAACGGCTCAGGCCGGCGCCACCGTATCCAATTACATCAATGCGGTCTACACTTCCACCCCCCAGCCGGATGGCTCCATCATTCACGTTGTCCAACCAGGGCAAACATTCTGGAGCATTGCCATTGCGTACGATACACACATCATCGATATCCAAAACATGAACCAGCTTCCCACCGATTCGGTCCTTTGGGTTGGTCAAAGCCTGGTTGTGCGCGGCACGAACACTCCCGGAGCGGAATTTACTCCAACAGAAACCCCCATTCCGCCAACACGCACCGCCACCCTCAATTTGCCTACACGCACACCTACCCAATACCAAACGCGCACACCGACGGTAACACCAACCCTGGAACCGGTTTTCCCCGGTTTTGCCCTCGATCGGCGGGCTTTTGGGATCCTCATCATCACCATTTGCGCCTTGGGTTTAGGCGCAGTTATGATCAGTTCCTTCCGCAAGAAGAGTTGACCTAGATCATAAAATCCTCTCCATGCCAAATACCCTTATCCGGCGCATGCACTTCGTGTATGCTGCCGGATTTTCTTTTCCCAATAGAAACGGTATTTCCTGGCGCAGCAAACTCGGTGACATATTCATCCAAATCCAGCACAGGGTGATCGACCATATGGATATTCAATGATTTTTCCACTGTTTCAAGCCGGCGCATTAATTGGGTAACCGTCTCACCGATCATATCCGGCAGCCGGCCGTGTTCCAGATCCGGCGATTCCAGGTGGGAGATCGATCTTTTAACGATCTGTCCGGGGACGCCCACAACCACCGAATCGGGGGGAACATCCCTTACCACAACCGCATTCGCCCCAATCCGGCTGCCGGTACCAATTGTGATAGCTCCCAGGATCTTAGCCCCTGCCCCAACCACTACATTATCTTCCAAGGTCGGGTGGCGTTTGCCTTTTTCAAGACTCACCCCACCTAACGTAACCCCATGATATAAGGTTACGTTATGACCAATTTCTGCCGTCTCACCGATCACAACACCCATACCATGATCGATGAAGAACCCCGTACCGATCTTGGCAGCCGGGTGGATCTCGATACCGGTGAAAAAACGGGTCATGTGCGATGTCCACCTGGCAAAGGTCTTCAAATGATGGCGCCACAGCCAATTGGAAAAGCGATGACTCCACAAAGCATGCAAACCCGGGTAAGCGAACAGCACTTCCCAGGTGCTGCGGGCAGCCGGGTCACGTGAATAGATGGCTCTAATATCTTCGCGAATTGTATTTAACATAATCCACACTCCTCCTGACACCTGCCTCCCCGACTATTCATGTTGAGGAAGCAGGCATGCGGAGATCATTTTATGGTTCGACCAGATCGGCGAATAACGCAGTACTGAGATACCGTTCCCCAAAGGATGGAATGATCACTACGATCAACTTGCCTGCATTTTCAGGCCGCTTGGCCAATTGTAAAGCTGCCCATGTAGAAGCACCGGATGAGATACCGACCAATAAACCTTCCTGGCTGGCCATAGCACGGGCAGTCGCAAAGGCATCCTCACCCTTCACGCGGATTACTTCGTCATAACTATTAGTGTTCAAGACATCCGGAATGAACCCGGCTCCGATCCCTTGTATGGGATGGGGACCTTTCGCACCACCTGATAATACCGGTGATGCATCCGGTTCTACAGCAATTGCCTTGAAAGAGGGTTTGCGGCTTTTGATCACCTCAGCAATACCGGTAATGGTCCCGCCTGTACCTACACCGGCCACCACAAAATCCACCTTGCCGTCAGTATCACGCCAAATTTCCTCTGCCGTAGTTTTCCGATGGATCTCCGGATTGGCCGGATTTTTAAATTGCTGCGGCATAAAGTAGCGTGGATCACTGGCAGTCAGTTCTTCAGCTTTTTTTATGGCGCCTGCCATACCTTCCGGACCCGGGGTTAGGATCAACTCCGCCCCATATGCCTTTAACAGCATGCGGCGTTCGCGGCTCATCGTCTCGGGCATCACCAATGTGCATTTATACCCTCGTGCAGCCGCCACAAAGGCTAAGGCAATGCCTGTATTGCCGGAAGTGGGTTCGATCAGTATCGTATCCTTTTTAATCAACCCGGCTTTTTCAGCCGCATCGACCATTGCCACGCCGATGCGATCCTTGACGCTGTGGGATGGATTAAAGTATTCTAATTTCGCTACAACTGTTGCCACCGCGCCATCGGTGATGCGGTTTAATTTCACCAGGGGAGTATTTCCAACAAGATCGGTAATACTA
>DATMYN010000209.1:0-2425 GCA_035560875.1 Longilinea sp.
GCTTTTACCCGTCACTTCGGGTGCACCCAATGCAAAGAAATGCTCTCCGAATTAGTGGAGGGTAAAGAAAAGATCGAATCAGCAGGGCTAGCTATTGCCGTCATCATGCAGGGGACGCCTGAAGCCACTGCCAAATTTGCAGTCACGTTTGCCCCGGGTTTGCAGGTCTTTGCCGACCCTGAGCTTAAAGCGTATAAAGCCTATAAACTCGAGAAAGGCAATATTTTCCAAACCTTTATTAATGGTAAAGTATGGGCGGCCATCGCCCGGGCGCGTAAAAAGGGCTATTATGTTGAACGTCCCCCCGCCGGGCAAGATGCCATGCAAATGGCTGGCTTTTTTGTTATCAGCACAGCAGGAAAAATCGAACTACCCTTTTATTATGACAATATCGCCGACCACCCACCCCTGGAATTATTACTCGATGGTGTTCTTTCGACCAAATGGGATGCCGCCTTTGATGGTCCGGTTGGACCGGGTGTTAAAAAATCCCAATCAAAGACTGGGAGGGGAAAATGATACATACCTTATCACTTTCCACCTACCTGGCGGTCAAGGAGATCTGGCGCAACCGCGGCCGGTTTTTGTTGGTCAGCCTGGTCATTGCTCTGATCACATTACTCGTGCTCTTTATTGCCGCACTCGGTGAAGGACTAGGCAACGGCAATCGTGAATACCTATCCAAATTAGACGGACAGTTGATCGTTTACCAGGAGAATTCCGATTTCTTAATCCAAGCCAGCCGGCTCAGTGCCGATCGGGTGGATGAAGTACGCAATGTTGCCGGGGTAGCGGATGCCGGTATGGTTGGGGCTTCCAGCGCAACCCTGATCTTGGATAGTCAAGGCGGACAGCTCAAAGTTGCCTTACTGGGAGTAGAACCCGGCCATGTTGGTGAACCAGCCGTTGTGGATGGTCTGCCATTAAGCGGTGACAACGTTGATGAAGTGATCATTGATCGAAATACGGCCATTCGTTCGGACCTGGCTGTTGGCGATCTTCTGACATTGCGAGTCACCCAAGGCACCGGTGATGTGTTCTTCGATCTCACCATCGTCGGCATCTCGGATGGGCAGCAGTTCAGCTTGCAGCCTTCCATTTTTGTCCCCTTCCTCACTTGGGATCGCATCCGGCCGCAATCGGCGGCAGAACTGAATTTTTCAGACGCTACTGCCAATATCATTGTGGTCAGTCTGGTGGACCCACAAGCCGCCGACCAAATGAAACAAGCCGTTACCGATCAAGTATCCACGGTGGAAGTTGCCACCATTTCCGAAGCGATAGCGGCTCTGCCGGGATACACTGCCCAGCAAAGCACCTTGAATA
The DNA here is from genome assembly GCA_035560875.1 of Longilinea sp. Lineage (GTDB taxonomy): Bacteria > Chloroflexota > Anaerolineae > Anaerolineales > Anaerolineaceae > DATMYN01. The sequence continues at coordinate 1,327 of DATMYN010000209.1, forward strand.
CGCAAGGCGGATTCACTCTGTTCATTGGTATTTTGGTCATTGGCGGTTTCTTCCAGATCCAAATCCTGCAAAAGGTATCCCAAATTGGGGTCTTAAAAGCCATCGGTACTTCCAATTCGGTGGTGGCTATGGCCTCCATTATTCAAATCATCGTCATCACCATTATCGGTGTTGTGATTGGAGCTTCGTTTACGTTCATGTTGTCCCTATTCTTTCCACCAACGGTGCCGATCGTTTTCAACGGCACCACCTCAGCTATCGCATTGATCGCCTTGATCTTGATCGGGCCACTGGGTGGTATGGTGTCCATCCGTTACGCCGTGCAGATCGAACCGCTGAAAGCATTAGGGTTGAACTCATGAGTACTACTATGAATGCAACTCACGCTCTAGAGACCCGCGCCGTGGTCAAGAAATATCAGGTGGATAACAACGCGATCTTCGCGGTGGACTCTGTTTCACTGCATGTCAATGCCGGTGAATTTGTAGCTCTGGTTGGGCCGAGTGGTTCCGGTAAAACGACCATGTTATCCATTTTGGCGGCTTTATTGAAACCCACCTCGGGGCAGATCCTGCTCGATGGTGAAGACCTTTCCGGGATGGGTGACCAAGACCGGGTCGTCATGCGCCGGGAGAAAATCGGATTTACTTTCCAGGCAAATAATTTGGTACCCTACCTATCCGCAGTTGAGAATGTGGAATTAATGCTGCGCTTGAATAAGCGCTTGGATAAAACCGGTAAGCTGCGTGCCCGGGAACTGTTAGCCCGCTTGGGTTTGGCCGAAAGGATGAATAACCTGCCCGGCCAAATGTCCGGCGGTCAGCAGCAGCGGGTTGCCATCGCCCGCGCCTTGATCCATAACCCCAGTCTGGTCCTGGCCGATGAACCCACCGCCAGCCTGGATACGGAACGCGCTTACCAGGTGGTGGAAACCTTTGCCGGTCTCATTCATGAACAAAATCGCGCCGGGATCATGGTGACCCATGACCTGCGCATGTGCGAGTACGTAGACCGGGTGCTGCAGATGCGGGACGGCAAGCTGGTACAGCAGTACACTACACGGGATGAGATCATGGGATTGGTCAAAGGCGGTCACGAT
>DATMYN010000210.1:0-3720 GCA_035560875.1 Longilinea sp.
AATACACACCGCCAGGATCCAGCCTAATTTCTTCCAGGAATTGGGTTTATCCATCAACAATGGTATCGGTTGAGCGACCGCTTGCAGGTCGCCGCGCACAAAGAAGAAATTCTTGGGCTTCTTGAAAAGCACCAACAGAACCCCCACCATCACAACCGCTACGCCCAGCCGCAGCAACTGCGTACTCAGCATGCTTTGGGTGAAACCGGCGTTTGATCCGCCGAACCAACTTTGCCACAGGGCTGTTCCTGCCAACAACCCCGAAGCCCACTCAGCGGTGAATAAAACCACAAGGATAAGGTAATAGCTCTGCAAAGAGCGTAATGGGCGCCAAAGAAAGCCCAACAAACCCAAGGCGACCAGGAGAGCCAATTTTGCCCAGATGAGCCAGCCCAAACGGATGTCAAAGAATTCCCGCAGGAGAATATCCGGCAGGGTGGAAACACACAACATGCTCACCCAAGCGATCCAGGTTATGGCGCGGGAGGTATGGGAAGTTGTGTCAGGTATCAGGTTCATGGATCCTCTGTGTGGTGAAAAACGGATGGGCAGAGTATAGCACGGACTTTGCGTGCTTGCGAGATTCAATTGCGGGTTGGGTAAACATAAGAGAAGCCCCCTCCTTCCTCCCCCTGTAGGGGGAGGGAAGAAGGTTCAGGTATTGATAGACAAGCTGTGTTGGGTTACGGGACGGGGAAACGTCATGTATATTGGTTGTCAAACCGTCCCTCGACCCAACCTACGTAGGAAAAAGGTATTCGTTCCAAAAAAATATTCGAATTCGAATATCGAATATTGGTATGCGACGATCCGGATGATTATTATGTTGGTAAGGTACAAAAAACTATTCGCAAATATCGTAGAGCATTAAGGCGGAAGAAACAAGCTGTTAAAAGTGGAAATTAAATTGCCTAAACTGGCAAGTTTTTGTTGACAAGAGGAAGCAATCTCACCGGAGATGCATTTGTCCCATTCCATGATCACTTCTGAGATTGCTTCGTCGCGAAAACCGCTCCTCGCAATGACACGTGGCCTTGTGTCGTTGCGAGACCCTGGTGGTTTTCCAGGGTCGAAACAATCTCACCGGATATGCACAGTGCCGTTATCCGATTACTTCTGAGATTGCCTGCCCTGCCCCGCAAGGGGGTGCAAAAACCGCTCCTCGCAATGACACGTGGCCTTGTGTCGTTGTGAGCCTCCGAAGGAGGCGAAGCAATCTCCCCGGATATGCACAGCACCTCTTCCACAATTGCTTCTACAATTACCACACTTACGGGATAATGACTCATTGCGACTATAAAATGGTTCGGCAGGCTAACCCCGTAAAGGGCCCTACGAGAGGGTGCACAAACCGCAGGTGCAAAGATCGCAAAGCCTGCCCTACAAGATTATGCCACTTCTCGCAATGACACCAAGATTTTCTCTCATAAAAACCTTGACTCTTCTTTTGCAGGTATGGTATATTAACGCTTGATATTACCTTAACAGAAAGGATTTTCATGGCTAAAGAGACGGTTGTTGTCAATGGAGTAAAAGCAGCATAAGTTCACCGCCTAACCGGTGTGTAGAGTTTCTCTTTACGTTTATTCGGTCACGGGTGCGCTTATGCCCCGTGGCTTTTCTTTTTCCTGATCCAGGTTATGAAGGCATAATTTTGCTTATCTAGCCGTTCTTCTCCCCAGAAGAATACCGATCATAGTAAAACCCATTGCCAGCCACGGGAGTAATCCTGTGGCTGGCTTTTTTTGTTTGTTTAGGAATAATTATGAGACAAAACCAGAATATTTCGACCTTGCAAGCGGTCGTTACCAAAAAGACATCAGGTAGTTATGAGGTCAAATCCGATCAAGGCACCTTGCCGTGTACATCGAAATCAAACGGGAAACCGGAAGAGATCATAGTGGTTGGCGATAGGGTAACCATCGGCCAAACAACAGCCGGTTGGGTGATCTTGCAGCGTGAACCGCGCACCAACTGGCTTTCGCGCCGGTCAGCGGTACCCATGCCAACTGCGCGAGCCCATGAACAGATCTTTGTAGCCAATGTTGACCAATTGGTCACCGTATTCGCAGCCGCCAACCCCGCTCCCAAATGGAACATGCTGGACCGGTACCTGGTGGCGGCGGAAGCCCAAGACGTACCCGTGCTGATCTGTCTGACGAAGATCGATCTGGCGAGTACGCCGGATGGCAGATTGAATGCCGAAAACCAGGCTGCCGTGGAACGCTACCGCAAGATCGGTTACCCGGTGCTGCTCACCAGTACCTTCACCGGTTTTGGTATGGAAGAATTCCGCCAGGCGTTGAAAGGGAAGCTCTCCGTGCTGGTCGGTAAGTCCGGCGTTGGGAAATCATCTCTATTGAATGCACTGGAACCCGGCTTGGGCTTGCGGGCAAAAGCAGTCAGCGCGCTCACCGGGAAAGGCCGCCACACCACCAGCCACATGGAAATGTTCGACCTGGCGGCCGGCGGTTCGTTGGTGGATACTCCCGGGGTGCGCGAGTTTGGGCTGTGGGATGTGGATCCGGATGACCTGGGGTACTGCTTCCCGGAAATGCGCGACCTCATAGGGCGATGTCGTTTCGGCTTGGATTGCTCACACAATGAGGAACCCGGCTGTGTGATCCGTAAAGCTGTTACAGCCGGCCAGATAAGCCCGGAACGATACCAAAGTTATCTAACATTGAAAGATGAGACCACTTGAACGAGAATGAATTTTGGTATATTGAACGTGAATCTACCCGCCGGAACCTAAACCGCCGGCATGAAAAAGAATTAAGCAAAGGATACTTTATTTGTCTGCACTGCCATCAAATGGTAAGCCTTCACCCCACCCTCAGCGGAGTGAACAACCGCAACCACTGCCCCTATTGTTTATGGTCACGTCATATGGACCAGTACAAAGCCGGCGACAGGTTGTCGGCTTGTAAAGAAGGGATGCAGCCGGTTGGTCTGGCGCTCAAGGCAACCCGTAATAAATATAATGAAGAAGGGAGCGGAGAATTAATGCTGGTACATCAATGCATCGAATGCGGAAAAGTATCCCTTAACCGTATAGCGGCCGATGATATCAGTGAGAATTTGCTGCTCATCTATAAGCAAGGCTGCCGTGTTGACCCGGAAAATCGAGGGATCCTGCTGCAAGCAGGGGTTAATGTGTTGACGGATATGGAGCGAGATGTGGTTACTACCCATCTGTACGGGATTCCGACCGTAACCTTACCGAATTAACCGCAAGATCCGACAATTAAATACAAACAGGGCGCATTATATTCAATGATGCGCCCTGTGTATTATTTGGACCCTATTGAGCCAAAGAGGCCAATAAGCCTTGGATCAGCTCTTGCTTTTCGCTGGCGCTCAAATTGGCAGCCGGGTGCATGATGAGGTAAATGGCCGGCGGCATTTCGCCCTCTTGAATTACCTCGGCTGCTTCACCGGAAGCCTGGCCGCGCGTTCCCCATAACGACACGTTCATATACGTACGTCCTACTTCTACATCGCGTTGGACAAGCCAGGATACCGGGGCAATATTGCTGTACCACGGCCATACGGTTGCATTACTATGGCAATCACCGCAGGCGGCGTAGAACAATTCGCTTGTCCGTGGGGTATCCCAATTGGGTTCAGCAACTACGGGGGGATTGGTGTGGTCATGCCCATAAGGAACGAACTGGATCCCAACCCCGATCACAAAAATCACAACAGCTGCTATCAGTA
>DATMYN010000211.1:0-2138 GCA_035560875.1 Longilinea sp.
ACTCAGAGTTGAGATCCTCATTGGAAAGGCGAAAAATGAAATTCGATAATGAATTGAACCGATGGGAAGAGCAAGTTGCCAAACCGGCGGTAGCGAAATCTCCGGAGCGGAAAAAAGAATTCACAACCCCAAGTGGAATTCCGATGCCCCGCATTGGGATACCGGGTGATGACAACTATTTGGACGAGTTAGGTTTTCCGGGTGAATATCCATTTACACGCGGTGTACAACCAACCATGTATCGCGGCCGGTTTTGGACAATGCGCCAGTATGCCGGTTTTGCCAGTGCGGACGAATCTAACCGGCGATACCGCTATTTACTTGAACAGGGTCAAACCGGTTTATCGGTAGCTTTTGACTTGCCGACCCAGATCGGTTATGACGCCGATGACCCCATGGCTATCGGCGAGGTGGGAAAGGTAGGGGTTTCCATTTCTTCGCTGCGGGATATGCAAGTGCTGTTCGATCAGATCCCATTGGATAAAGTCTCGACTTCGATGACGATCAATGCCCCGGCGGCGGTGCTTTTGGCCATGTATGTTGCGGTGGCACGCAAGCAGGGGGTGGAAGAAAAGAAATTACGCGGCACGATCCAGAACGACATCCTCAAAGAGTATGTTGCCCGCGGCACGTATATCTTCCCACCCAAACCTTCCTTACGATTGATCACAAATATCTTCGCCTACTGCCAGCAGAATATCCCCAACTGGAATACGATCAGCATCTCGGGGTATCACATCCGCGAGGCCGGGTCGACCGCCGTGCAGGAAGTAGCTTTTACCCTGGCCGATGCGATCGAGTATATCCAAGCTGCCCAGAAAACCGGATTAGATGTGGATGAATTTGCCTCCCAGTTATCGTTTTTCTTTGCTTGTCACAACAATTTCCTCGAAGAGATCGCCAAATTCCGGGCTGCCCGGCGCTTATATGCCAAGATCATGCGTGAAAAATTCCAAGCCAAGGATCCCAAGAGTTGGATGCTGCGCTTCCATACCCAGACCGGTGGAGTAACACTAACTGCACAACAGCCGGAAAACAACATTGTGCGGGTTACCTTGCAGGCTCTGGCAGCCGTGATGGGCGGCACACAATCTCTGCATACCAACAGCATGGATGAAGCATTATGGCTGCCCACCGAAAAATCAGTGCGCATAGCCTTGCGCACCCAACAGGTAATTGCTTACGAATCGGGTGTGGCTGATACGGCCGATCCGATGGGTGGATCCTATGTGGTCGAATACCTTACCGATGAGATCTGTGACCGTGCTGAAGAATATCTGAAGAAAATTGACGGTATGGGCGGGGCGTTGGCTGCCATCGAACGTGGTTACATGCAAAATGAGATCCAAGATTCAGCCTATCAATACCAAAAAGCGATCGAAGAAAAAGAACAGATCGTTGTTGGCGTCAATTCTTTTGAAGTGAAAGAAAGCTCAGATTTGGAACGGCTCGCCGTTGACCCAAAGATCGAGCAAGGGCAGCGTGAGCGTCTGGCGCTGCTGCGTAAGGAACGCAACAACCAGAAAGCCGCTGAATTGCTGACCCAATTGGAGAAAGCCTCTCAGTCAGATGAAAACCTGATGCCCCTTTTGATCACTTGCGTCGAAAACGACCTAACCCTGGGAGAGATCTGCGGTGTGCTGCGTAAATCCTGGGGTGAGTATATTGCCCCAGCCTGGGGCTAAAAACAGAGGAAAAATGGCGAAAATTACCAAGATAAACCATGTTGGGATCGTTGTCGGCGATATGGATGCTTCCCTGGCATTCTGGCAAGAAGCCATGGGGATGAAACTAAACAAACTGGAAGATGTTCCCAGTGAACAAGTTACGATCGCGTTCTTGCCGGTCGGGGAGAGTGAAGTTGAACTGGTTAAGCCTACCACCGAAGAGTCCGGGGTTGCCAAGTTCCTGGCTGATAAGAACGGGGTGGGTGGTATGCATCACCTCTGTTTCGAAGTGGATGATATCGAAGAAATGATGGCTCAGTTGAAAGAAAAAGGGGTGCGCCTGTTATCAGATACGCCAAAAGAACTGCCGGGACGGAAAATGGTTTTCGTCCACCCGAAAAGCACCGGCGGGGTTTTAGTAGAACTGTACCAGACTATCAACGAATAGATTTGTTAAGTAATCAACTACCT
>DATMYN010000212.1:0-3014 GCA_035560875.1 Longilinea sp.
CGCCGGGCTGGCCTTAGGGGAGGAATCCACAGAGGGGTTTATCGTGGGGCATGATTGGTTGGCGCGTTTTGAACCGTACTTCCATTCCGGGCGCCTGACTTTGGATGAGACGCAAACTATCGCCTGGATGCGCGGAGAGGATTTGCACGGTTTGGCGGGAGAAGGGCCTCGGATTGTGGTAGACGGATCGGGGCGTTTGATTGGCCGCGGACGGTTAACAAGTGGACGCTTGAAGAATTTGCTTCCGCGGCGCTGGATGCAATAAAAATAGTAGAGACGTTGCATTGCGCAACGTCTCTACCAGGTCAAACAGTTGGATCGAGCTTATGGGGTGATGCGCAGGGTAACGTCATCCACGTACATGCCGGTGACGCCGCCGTAACCATCATTGTATGCGCCAAAGTAGACGTAGATGGTCTTGCCTTTGATGCTGCTCAGGCTGATGTAATCGCTGAGATCAAAGGTGTGCTGCACCCAGGTTGGGTTGTTGGTCTTGGAACTCCATAGGGTTGCGAGGATGTTGTAATTTGCGTCGAGGATCATTACGTATTGCATATCGTACGCCATGATGACTGCTTCAGGGCGTATCCCTCGTTGGGTGATGGAAACATCGGACTGCAACTTGGCTTCGGTGCTCTTGGTGTATAAGAAGCAGTTTAACGTGACTTCAGAGAGAGAAGATGGGATATTGACTGCCTGGTATACAGAAGAGTAGGAGTATTTGTTGTCCGCTGGGGTGATGATGCCCACCCGCGCGGAGCGCCCACCCGTATGGGCTTGCTGGGTCGAATATCCGCCGGTATATTCAGTATCTGGGAATATCCAGGCTGTATCCGATTCAAAGCTGCCGTTGAGGATCAGGCTGTTCACCGCGGTGAAGTCCTGGTTGGCAGCATTGGGCGGAACAACAATGGTGCGAGATGCAGGGGTGAATGCATAGCCCTGATAGGAGGGGGTCACCTTGTAGCTGCCAGCGCCCAGACCGGAGAAAGTATATTGCCCGGAACTGTTGGTGGTAAAGGAGGTAACTCCTTCCAGGGTTACGGTCACGCCGGTCATCGGGTTTCCGCCTTCATCCCGGATCGTTCCGGTAATCATGTAAGTCGGGTTGACCGTGCAGGTGAAGTTTTTACCGGTCAGGCTGGGGGGCAGGCTGACGGGTTGAGAGAACCCGGCGCTGCAGGAGTAGCCGGATTTGCTGGCAGTGAGGGTATAGCTGCCGGCAGGGACCTCCGTGATGGTATAGTTGCCGCTGGCATCGCTGGTGGCGTTCTTGCTACCTGCGCTGACAACCACACCGGCCAAGGGGAGGCCGCCTGCGGTAACCTGCCCAGAAATCGAATACGTGGTGATTCCGGCTGTGCAGGTGAAGTTCTTGCCGGTCAGGCTGGGGGGCAGGTTGACGGGTTGAGAGAACCCGGCGCTGCAGGAGTAACCTGATTTGGTCGCGGTGAGCGTATAGCTGCCGGTGGGCAGAGTAAGGGTGTAGTTTCCACTGCCATCGGTAGTAGTTGAAGTTCCACCGGTTGAAACGGTAACCCCACTGAGCGGCGAGTTCCCGGAATCTTTGATCGTTCCAGAAATAGTGTAGGTGGTGGGGATGATGTATAAAATTGTGGGGAGATAGACTTTATAATCGCCACCCGAACCAATGCTGATGGAACCATGTGTAATGTTTCCACCAATGCCTGAACCGCTGGTGGTTCCAAAGGAAGGGGGTGGATCGGTAGAGAACCTTACCGAAGCGATCCCGCTGGAAATTCCGGTAATGAATTCAACTGTGACGATATTCCCAGCTGGCAGGGCGGATAGAGGCGGGCTGTAATCGGCAATCACAACATCGATTTCGCCATCCGTATCCGTGGGATCGTAAGAGGCAGAGACGCTGAAAGATGCTGGAACGTTGAAGATGACACTATCAGGAACGCCATCGCTGTTCCCGTCTGTGGCATCAAAGGAAAGCATGGTCTGGTCGAAGTCAATTGAAAAGACCACCGCGCTGACACTATAGGTGCCAGGATCAAAGGCGACCGGCATAACCACGGTTTCATTGGTTCCAGCGCTTAGATTTGACAGGCTAAGGGAAGGATTGGTTGCAGACAATTGGCTAGCAGACGCATAGGATAGCGGGAAGAAAGAAGCTGCCAGCATTAACGAGAGGAGAAGTCTAATAAAAAATTTTGTGTGCACGATTTTTTCCTCCAATTATTTGGGGTGAGGTTGGATATCCAACCTCACCCCTGGATCAATTTAGCGGGTGATAGCCGGGAGGAATATCTTGGTGGGCGTGGTAACAACGCCATTGGAGTGATCGCCCAAGATGCTCTGCCCGCCAACGGAGCCAAAGGAGACAAGCGGATCATTGCCGAAGAGCATATCTCCAAGCAGGTTAGCGGTGGGAAGCGCCTGGAACTGAATGGTGATGATATCGCTGTCTACCAGGAACGCTTGCGGCTGCAAGGGATTGTAGATCGCAAAACCAATCTTCCCGGGCTGGGCTGCGTCAAACACTACGGTCTTGACAAATCCCGCCGGCAAATTAAAGTGGATTGCATCCGCAATGCCATCCCCATCAATATCAGCATCATTGAGGAGCAGTTGGTTGGTGTCATACTCGATAGAGAAAACCAGGCTGCTTACGGTGCGCCCGTTGCTTTCAAAGCTGAGCGGGACATAAGCCATTCCTCCGCGGTACGAGTCAACCGTTGCGGGTACGCTCAAGGCCGGGCCATCCATGGACAGTGTGTTGCTGCGGGTAGCCTGAACGCCACCGCACGAGCCACCAAAGATCAAAATGATGGTACAGGAGATATCCCCCGCGTCAACCACCGTATCCTGGTTGGGGTTACAACCTACTGCGTTGCCCGGATAGGTACCGAGTGGGGTGTCAATTGGCAGATAACCATCGCCATCAAAGATCTCCAGAACGATGGCGGAGATATCGCCTGCGTTTAGCGCGCTATCAGCATTGCAGTCGCCGCGCACACCTGGAAGGACAGCGACCATCCCATCCG
>DATMYN010000213.1:0-2219 GCA_035560875.1 Longilinea sp.
ACAGACGATCCAAAACGAATCACTCCCCGAGGACGATTCTTTATTGATCCAGCCGGGGATTAATGGCACCCAACAAACCACCTACCGGATCCTAACCGAAAATGGGATCGAGATTTCGCGTAGTATCTTCAGCCTCTCCACACTGACCGAACCACAGCCAGAGATTATCATGGTCGGCGTTCAAGCTCCATTCCAAACCCTCACCATTCCTGGTCAATTGGTATATCTGATCGCCGGAAATACCTGGATCATGGAAGGTAGTACTACGGAACGCCGTCCTATTGTGACCAGCGGGGATCTAGACGGCCGGATCTTCGCCGTTTCACCGGATGGGGATTGGTTGTTATTTACCCGGTCCAGCGAGGAAGATGGAACAATAAATACTTTATGGGTCGTTTCGCTCACCCAAAATGATCCGCAACCCTATGATCTGGGGATAACCAACATCATCCATTATGCCGGCTGGGTTCCCGGTTCAGATAAAACAATCACGTATTCAACCGTGGAACCCCGCGATACCCCTCCGGGATGGCAGGCGAACAACGATCTCTATATCCTGTCCTTTACTTCAGAGGGACAAGTAACAAGAAATGAAGAACGGATTGAAACAAATGGCGGTGGATCCTTTGGTTGGTGGGGGTTAACCTTTGCCTGGTCACCGGATGGCACGGAAATCGCTTATTCCCGCCCGGATGGGATTGGCTTGACCAATATTTCTGAAAACCAATTCCTGCCATTGGTGGAACAAACCCCGTATAACACAGGTAGTGATTGGGCTTGGTCACCGGGTATTTCCTGGTCAGCTGACAGCAATACAATTTATAGCGTCGATCATGTTATTAGTGAATCAGGGACCGCAAGCACAACCAATTCCCGTTTTGACCTGATTGCGAATGTGCTAGATTCAAACGCGGTCATTACACTTGTAGAAAATGCCGGGATGTTTGCTTACCCCTCCAGTTCTCCATTACAGACCAACGGGCAAACCTTTTTAGCCTATCTACAATCGGCTAATCCAACCCAAAGCGAAACGAGTGCTTATACCCTCTTTTTATGCGATCGGGATGGATCGAATAAGATCGAAGTATTTCCTCCGACTGGCTCCAGCGGTCTTGAGCCGCAGCAAGTTGTTTGGGCACCCTATCCACTTGATGATCAAACTCAATGGCTTGGTGTCATTTACCAGGGAAACCTGTGGTTAATTGATGCGGTCACCGGTCAAGCTCATCAAGTAACCGGGGATGGGTTGATCAGCCGGATCGATTGGAAATAATCATGTTTTATAAGGTTTAATCATGCGGATATTACTTACAGGCGCAGCCGGTTTTCTGGGTTCTCACTTATGTGATCGATTATTAGGTGAAGGTCATGAAGTGATTGGTATGGATAACTTCATCACCGGCAACCCCGATAACCTCACCCATTTAGCCAATAATCCAAAATTTAGCTTCATCCGTCACGATGTTTCTGAGTTCATTTTCGTTCCGGGTAAAATCGATGCCGTTATGCACTTCGCCTCGCCGGCAAGCCCAAACCCCTCCTCGCCGTATGGCTACCCTAATCTACCTATACAAACCATGAAAGCCGGGGCGTTAGGTACACATAACACGTTAGGGGTTGCCAAAGCCCATGGTGCTCGTTATTTACTTGCATCCACAAGCGAGGTGTACGGTGATCCGATTGAACATCCACAGAAAGAAACATATTGGGGTAATGTGGACCCGGTCGGCCCGCGTTCTGTATATGATGAGGCTAAGCGTTTTGCCGAATCACTAACCATGGCCTATCATCGTTTCCATAACGTCAACACCCGTATTGTCAGGATCTTTAATACCTACGGTCCGCGCATGCGCATCGATGACGGGCGGGTTGTGCCAAATTTCATCGCACAGGCGATCAAAAATGAGCCGTATACGATCTATGGAGATGGCTCACAAACACGGAGTTTTTGCTTCGTTTCCGATCTCGTAGATGGTATTTACCGGTTGTTGCTCTCCGATGAACATTTCCCGGTCAATGTTGGTAACCCCAATGAAGTCAGTATTTTGGAATTTACAAAGACGATCAGTAAGGTTGTTGGAAATGACCCGGGTATGATCACAAAGGAAAATATGTTTTGTGGCCACGATCCGCAACGCCGTCAGCCCGATATTACCCGTGCAAAACAAATCCTTGGATGGGAACCCAAGGTGTCGATAGAAGAAGGCATTGCCATGACC
>DATMYN010000214.1:0-2552 GCA_035560875.1 Longilinea sp.
TCTTGGTTCTGTGTAAGATTGGCCGAGCCTTATCCTACTTATAATGGATGGTTTATTTCGCATTACTGGAATTCGCCGCTGAATCAAAAAAGGGAACGAGAAAGTTATCACCTGCTCGCTCCCTTTCATTCAGGATCAATAATGCAAGGACTCAGGTTTACCGGTAACCCTCTTCCTAAGCAGATAATAACTCCAGACTTGATATGCCAGGACGATGGGTACCATCACCGCTGCAACGATGGTCATGGTGTGGAGCGTGTTCGGACCGCTGGCGCTGTTCATTATGGTCAGGCTGTAACCCGGATCGATATTGGAAACCAGAACGCGGGGGAATAAACGTGCAAAGGCTGCGATTGTGACCAGGAGTACCGTGACACTGGTGAGGATAAAACCCCATCCAAAACGGCCACGGGCTGCCAGGACACCGGCAGTCAATAAAGTGATCCCACCCAGGACCGCCAAGATCAAGGCTAACCAACCCAGGCTACCATTACCATCCGTGAACAAGGCTGAAGCTGCCACGAATACTGCCAGCACCGCCACCATGGTGACCCATAATCCACGGAACACATTCTTTGCTTTACCTTCGATCGGGTCAACCGTTTTCATGCTCAAGAACAATGCACCCAGTAAGGTAAAAATACCAAAAGAGGCAACCCCGCCTAAAATGGCATAAGGGTTCAACAGGTTGAAGAACCCGCCAACATACTGCATATTGGCATCTATGGGTACACCCCTGAGGAAATTAGCAAACGCCACCCCCCACAACAATGCCGGGATGGCACTACCAACAAATATCGCCCAATCCCAAAATGAGCGCCACAAGGGATTTTCATCCCGGCTGCGGAACTCGAAGGCCACCCCGCGCACGATTAAAGCCAATAAGATGAGTAACAGCGGTAGATAGAATCCGCTGAACAAGGTGGCATACCAATTCGGAAAAGCTGCAAAAGTGGCTCCCCCGGCTGTGATCAACCACACCTCGTTGCCGTCCCAGTGCGGGCCGATGGTATTGATCACCATCCGGCGGGATTTATCGTCTTTAGCGATGAAGGGCAGCAAAATCCCCACGCCCATGTCAAAACCTTCCAGAACAAAATAACCGGTCCATAGGACAGCTATCAATATAAACCAGAGTACTTGGTAGAAATCCATAACAGCCTCCCTTACCTATGCCAGCGGGTTAGAAACTGAAGAATCAGACGTGGGATGACCCACGCCTTCACCGGGGACAATCTTGGAATATTTAACCAACAGATATACATCCACCAACATTAAAATGCCATACACCAGGGTGAATAAGATCAATGAGGTAAGCACCATCCCGGGGTTATTTACCAGGACGGTCGATACCGCATCGCTGGTTCTGAGGATCCCAAAAACCACCCAAGGTTGACGTCCCATTTCCGTCATGATCCAGCCAAAGGAATTTGCTAAATAGGGGAATGCGATCGTGAAAGGCAGCAATCCTAACAAGGGGATCTTGGAATAATCCTTTTTCCGGATTACAAAATAGATCAGGTAGATACAGATCAGGAGCATAAGCATGCCCAACCCCACCATGATGCGGAAAGACCAGAAAATGAGCGTAACCGGAGGAATATAATTGCCCGCTCCATATTCGGTCTGGTATTGCTCATTTAACTCATCCATACCTTGGATCTCGCCGTAAAAACGGTTATACATCAAGAAACTTAATACCCCGGGGACTCGGAGAGCAAACGGGTTTTCACCGGCTTCTTCATCAATAGTGGCAATGATGGAGAAACTGGCTGGGTCTTCCGTCTCCCACAGCCCCTCCATGGCAGCCACTTTCATTGGCGCCAAACGACCTAACATTTTTCCTTCTTGGTCGCCCATAAAGATAGTCCCAGTTATGGCAATCAATCCAACGATGGCAGCCAACTTAAAGGAAGGTGTGAAAACATCCAGTTCTTTTTTCCGCAACAGATAATATGCGCTGATCCCCAGCATGAAAAAGGCACCGGTGGTGAACCCCGCCAGGACTGTATGCGGGAATTGAGCCCACACATACGGATTCGTCAATAAAGCCGAGAAATTATTCATCACCAAATGACCGTCGACGATTTCATAGCCGACCGGGTGCTGCATAAAAGAATTCGCCACTAAGATCCAAAAGGCCGAGATGTTGGCAGCCAGAGCGGCCAACCATATTGAGGCCAGATGGATACCCTTCGGCAAGCGATCCCATCCGAATATCCACAATCCTAAGAAGGTTGATTCTATAAAAAAAGCCACCAGGGCTTCAATCGCCAATGGGGCACCAAAGATATCCCCCACCGTGCGTGAATATTCCGACCAGTTCATTCCGAATTGGAATTCCATGACAATGCCGGTTACAACGCCCATGGCAAAGTTGATCAGGAATAACGTGCCCCAAAATTTGGTTGCCCTTTTATAGGCTTCTTTTTTATTACGATAATAAAGTGTTTGGAGAATGGCTACCAAGATTCCTAACCCGAGTGTTAACGGAACAAAGAAAAAATGGTAGACAGAGGTGATGCCAAACTGCCAGCGGGATAAAGCTACAG
>DATMYN010000215.1:0-15391 GCA_035560875.1 Longilinea sp.
ATCAACTGGCGGTGTTCAACCTCCAGCTCAATATAATTAGTATTTTTTTCATCCGTGTCCCGATTTTCTATCACCAGCACAGAAGCATCAAGGCTCATCAGTATTGAGTGCCACGTCCTGGCTTTGATGTTATAAACCTTCCCCATCTCCATCGGCTGAAAAAATATGCGTTCAACCTCATCCTCTCCCTCACCGATCAATAACACAGCTTGCCCGTGCAGCAGCACAAACACCTCATCGGTCTCCAGGTGCCGTTCAAACTTGTCGATGAGATGAGGCTGGTTCTCCTTAAGGTAATTCAACACCGCCACCCGCCAGGCGCCGAAATCCACCAGCGGCATATAGCCGGGGCCGGTGTATTGGCGCACTTCCATCAGGCATTCATCAATTGCGATGCTATTCGCCAAGCCACACCTCTACCTTGTGCACACCCGTACCGCCATCCAAGGGGACCAGGCTGCCCGGGATGGGTTGACCATCCACTTCAAGACGGGCAACCCCCTTGCAAACATGCTGCGGGTTATGCACGGTGATGTGATAGCTCTCTCCCCGAAAACGGCGGGTGATCGCGAACTCGTCCCACGCCTTGGGGATACAGGGGTCGACCCGCAAACCGGTGTATTCAGCCCGCACCCCTAAGATCCATTGTGTGGCTGCCTGATAACACCAAGACGCCGTACCGGACAGCCAGGAATTACGCCCCAAACCAAACTGTTTATGTTCATCCCCCAAGATATTCTGTCCGTACACATACGGCTCGCATTCATACAGGTCGATGTTGTCATTCTTGGAGACCGGGTTGATCTGGGCATAGTACTCATACGCCCTATCGCCATTACCCAGCATGGTTTCAGCGATCATCGCCCACGGGTTGGGGTGCAGGAAGATGCCCCCGTTCTCTTTGGTTCCAGGCGGGAAGGTGGTGACCCCGCCGTAAGCCGGGTCATACCCATTGAAGCCCGGAGCGCTCAATTTGATGCCGTATTTGGTGTTCAATTTGCGGTATACCGATTCCATCGCTTTACGGCCGTGTTCCGCTTCGGCAAAACCGCTGATCACTGGCCAGGACTGCCCGTTCAAGTAGATCTGCCCGTAGGTATTCTTGGTTGAACCCAGCGGAGTACCCTGCGCATCGAAATAGCGCACAAACCATTCACCATCCCAAGCACATATATTGAAGTTCGTCTTCATAGTTTCATATGCCTGGCGGAATCCATGCTCGGTTGTTCGATCTCCCAAGTAGGCGGTTAAATCGATCATTTCGGTCAGGGCTTTCCCATACAGGTTCGCCGTAAATAAACTTTCAGCTCCGGTCGGTAAATTAACCGTGTCGTTCCAATCGGCAAAACCCAGCAAAGGCAAGCCGTGGGCGCCGGTATCCCTACCGGTAAAAGTCAGACCGCGTTTCAGGTGTTCCAGCACTGTCCCACTTTCCAAGGGGCGGTCTGTCCGATCTTTATCGTAGAAAGGAATAATTTCTTCCAAAAAAGCATAATCGCCGGTCTCTTTGAGGTAAGCTGTGACTCCCAGGATCACCCATAAATGATCATCGCTGTAATAATGCGGGTGGTCTTCCATTTCGATCGAATCGCCCACGCTGCCAACCAGAGTCAACGGGTTGAACTGGTGCATGGCAGAGCCATCCCGTTTTTGGAAGGATAACAGCGTGCGCAGGAATTCCTTACCCTCTTGCGGGACCGCTGCCAGAACGGCCAAGACATCCTGGCTGGAATCGCGCATACCGATGCCGCGCGAACCCATTCCAAGCTGGTAATACGATAGATAGCGCGACCAGGTCTTGGTGACATAACACTGGTAGGGATTATGGATGTTGAGCATGCTGTTCATGTCGGCATCCGGCGTCTCAACCTGTAGTGAGGAAAGGTAGTTATCCCAAAAAGCGCTGATCTCTTCCAAGGCCGTCTTTACCGCCTGCGGTTGGCGGAACTTTTTCATCCCGGCTTTTGCCGACTCCATATCGGCTGCCTGGCTTAGTTGGGTGATCAACGTGGTTGTTTCCCCCGATTTGATCACACCCAGGTGGTGCATCAATGCGCCGATATTATCCCCGCGCCGCGCTTCGGAATTGGAAAATTCCGGTTTAAGCAGGCTGCCCGGTTTCCCAAATGTACCGTATTCGTTGTCTCCTAAAAATATCTTACGGTCGCTTTCAAAAGAAGCGACCGGCAGGCTGGAGGAGAAACAGTTGACCTGCCGGTCGCGGTTCATGAACGGGTATTGAAATAAAAGCGTGAATTCCCCATCCTTGACGGCCTGGCTTTGCATGGTTTGCGGTACCCAATCGGCATTGGTGAACTGCTTCATGGCCTCCGGATGGGTATATTCAACCACAGGGATCACATCCACCGTTAGGGCAGATGAGGAGACGTTGGTTATACGAATCTCACGCACCTCGCGCAGTTCGCCGCGTGGTACGAAAATGGTCACTTCAGTCCGCAGCCCGAAAACCTGGGAGATGATACGGGTATATCCCAAGCCCACATGGCATTCATAGCTGTCCAACGGGTCAAGCGTCGGCACATAAAAAGGCGAGAATATGCGGTAACCGTCTGGGGTGTGCAGACGGATATACAGGGTCTCACCCTTGAAATCCGAGGAGGGCATCTGCTGCACATACTTGGTGATGCGGTTGAAGGTTGGGTCATCCTTACAGATCAGTGCCCCGCCGGTATGGTCGACGAACCCGCCGAAATCGCGTGTGCCGATGTAGTTGATCCACTTCACCGGTGTGCGCGGATCGGTGATGACGTATTCACGCTGCTGGGTATCAAAATGACCGTATTGCATACTTATTTCAACCTCGCCAAGACTTTTACCTTTTTCACGCCATCCGCAGGCAGGGGAATGACGCTGCCCGGGATGGCTTTCCCATCCACTTCCAGGCTAACCGCATTTCCCGTACCGTCGCGTTCGACATGGATCTCATAGCGTACGCCGCGGAACTCACGGATCGCATCAAAACTTGGCCAATCCGGCGGCGTTACCGGGGCTATCTGCAGCCCTTCATAGGTCGGGCGGATGCCCAGGATGTATTGGGTAATGGCCACATAGTTCCAGGCAGCCGAACCGCTCAACCAGGAGTTCTTCGCTTCTCCGGGTTTTGCCGCATCCCGCCCGGCGATCATTTGGGCGTACACATACGGCTCACAGCGGTGCACGTCACTCAATCCCTCGCGGGCTGATGGGTTGATACGCAGGTAATAATCATGGGCACGGTCGCCGCGCCCGATCATGGTCTCTGCGATCATGACCCACGGATTGGTGTGGCAGAATACACTGCCGTTTTCCTTATACCCACCGGGGTAGGTCGAGATCTCGCCCAGGTGCAGGTAATAGCGGCTGAATGGCGGTTGGTGGAGTACGATCCCATGCGGAGTTGCCAGGCGTGCGGCCACAGAATCCAGGGCTTGCTTGGCGCGCCCGTCGCCGGCACCTAAACCGGCCATCACACATATGCCCTGCGGCTCCACAAAGATCTGGCCTTCGCTATTCTCCTTCGAACCCAGCACATGCCCAAAATCATCATATGCCCGCCGGAACCAATCCCCATCCCAGCCGGCCGACCAGACCGCTTTTTCCATTTCAGAAGCGGCTTCCCGGTACCGGGCTGCTTCATCCGTGCGGTCAAGCCGGGAGGCTAATTCAGCCATTTCTCCGGCAGCCAGCACGAACAACCCGGCAATGAATACACTTTCAGCTACGGCTCCATCTTTGTTGTAGGTAAGTTGGAAAGACTGCCCCGGAGCATCCGAGAAGCAGTTGAGGTTCAAACAGTCATTCCAATCGGCATGTCCAATCAGCGGTAAGCCGTGCAGGCCGCGCCGGTCGAGGGTATAGTGGATCGCCCGTTGTAAATGTTCATATAAGGGCAGCTCGGAACCGGGCAAATTATCGTAAGGCACCGGCACGTCCAAAATACTCCCGTCCCCGGTTTCTTTGATATAGGCGGTTACAGCCAGGATCAGCCAGAGTGGATCATCGTTGAACCCGCTGCCGACATCATTATTCCCGCGTTTGGTCAGAGGTTGGTACTGGTGGTAAGCGCCGCCGTTGGGGAGTTGGGTGGCTGCCAGGTCCAAGATCCGTTCGCGCGCCCGGGTGGGGATCATTTGGATGAAGCCAAGCACATCCTGGTTGGAATCGCGGAAGCCCATCCCCCTGCCGATCCCTGATTCAAAATAGGAGGCTGACCGGGAGAGGTTAAACGTAACCATCACCTGGTAGGCATTCCAAATGTTTACCATCCGGTTGGTATGTTCATCGGGAGTGTTAACGCTCATTTTCCCGAGCAGATCATCCCAATACCGGCGCAAGGCTTGAAAAGCTTTATCCACTTCAGCAGCCTGCAAATAGCGCTTGATCACCGGTTTTACGGTGCGTTTATTGATGGTCTGGGAGTTCGGGGGGTCAAATTTATCATCGTCCGGGTTCTCATGGTAACCCAGCACAAAAATGATCTTCTTTTCTTCCCCGACTTGTAGATGCAGCTTGATGTGGTGCGAACCGACGATCTGCCAGCCCAACCCGACTGAATTCGAAGATCGCCCGCGTTCCACCGCGATGGGAGCGTCCCAGCCGCGGTATGGGCCTAAGAAATCGTCACGCTGGCTGTCAAACCCGGCTAGGGGTTCGGAGCAGGCAAAATAGGCAAAGTGATTGCGCCGCTCTCGGTATTCACTCTTATGGTAGATGACCCCATCTTCAACCTCAGCTTCATAGACGGAGTAATTGCGTTGAAAATTGGTGGCGTCATCGTTGGCATCCCACAGGCAAAATTCGATCCCCGAGAAAACGGAAAGCTCGGCTGCGGTGGAACGTTGATTCTTGAGGGTCATTTCCCATATCTCAAGGTTCTCACCCAGGGGGACAAAATAGCGGGTTTGAGAGGAAATTCCGTGCGCCAGTGACTTGATGATGGTGTACCCCTGCCCGTGCCGGCATTCGTATTCATCCAGCTTGCTGCGCACCGGCATCCAACTGGGCGACCAATACAGGGGCGGCTGGGTATCAACGCCATCATCACGCAGGTAAAGGTAACGACCGCCCATATCCAACGGAGCGTTGTTATAACGGTAGCGGGTCAAACGGCGCATGCGGGCATCTTTATAAAAAGAATACCCGCCGGCTGTGTTGGAGATCAAACCAAAGTATTCCTCGCAGCCCAAATAATTGATCCAGGGCAGCGGAGTATCCGGCTGGGTGATTACGTATTCTCGTTCCTTATCGTCAAAAAAACCATACTGCATACAAACCTCGAAATAAATCGAAATGGTGAAAACCCAAGTCATAAAAATTAATAAAAGAAAAGAGCCGGTAAGCCAATAAAGGTTTCCCGTCAGCTTGCCGGCTCAAGCGCGCCTCCCTGATGCGTGCCAAACAAGAGCCTATACCGAGTTGTCTTTAATAAAGTCGATCAGTTCATCAACCTTAGTAAAAGCCAAACAAGTCACCGTATCCGCCCCGCCGTAGTAGATCGCCATCCGGTTGGTGGGCGGGTCGATCAATGCCGCGCACGGAAAGGTGACATTGGGTACATCACCCACACATTCATAGATCTCACGCGGGTTGAGCAGGTACGGCTTGGTGCGGTAGATCACCTTCCATGGCTGCTCAAGATCTAAAAGGGCAGCTCCAAAACTATAAACAAACCCATTACAAGAGGTGATCACCCCGTGGTAGATCATCAGCCAGCCTTCGGGTGTCTCAATGGGAGTGGGACCGGCGCCAACCTTGGTGGATTGCCAGCCGCCCAAGGTACCCATCACATGCCGGTGATGCCCCCAATGCACCATGTCGGGGCTTTCGCTGTAATAAATATCACCGAAGGCGGTATGGCCGGTATCGCTTGGCCGGCTGAACATGGCATATTTCCCATATATCCGCCGCGGGAAGAGCACTCCATTGCGGTTATAGGGTAAAAAGGCGTTTTCCATTTGGTGGAAGGTTTTAAAGTCGTATGTGTACCCCACCCCAATGGTCGGGCCATGATATCCGTTACACCAGGTCACATAGTAGCGGTCTTCAAGCCAGCAAACACGCGGATCATAACCGTATTCAAAATGGCCGATCTCGCTGTCTTCACACTTGAATTCGATCCGTTTGGGTTCGATCTGCCAATTGACCCCATCCGCGCTAAAGCCGGCGTGCAATTGCATATCGCGGGCGGTGGAATCACAGCGGAAAACGCCGGCAAAACCCTTACCAAATGGGACCACCGCACTGTTAAAAATGCTGTTGACGTTGGGAGCAGCCGCCCGGGTAATGATGGGATTGGCAGACGATCGCCACACCACATCGCTATTTCCCGCCGGGCGTTCTTCCCACGGAATATTGGCTAATTCGGAACCTGCTAACACTAATTTCGACATGATCCAATCCTATAACTTGTAACAAGCCGCAAAGTGATCGGGTTCAACCTCTACCAGCGGAGGTTGTTTGGTTGTGCATTGGGCATCTTTGCGGGGATGCAGACAGCGGGAGTAATAGGCGCAGCCTGTATAATGGTTGCGGCCTTCCTCTTCCAAATGGATATCGACTGATTCCCATTTCTTATCGAGCCGGGGTACCGAAGCCATCAGCATTTTTGTGTAGGGGTGTACCGGCGTTCCAAAGATCTTACCGGATGACCCGAACTCCGCCACACAGCCGCGGTACAGGATCACCGCCCGTTCACTGATGTAATACGCAAGCGAAAGGTCATGGGTGATGAACAGGATGGATAACCCTTTCTTTTTCAGTTCACCCAGCAGGTTAAGAATATCGATACGCGTGGAAGCATCCAGCATGCTGATGATCTCATCCGCCACCAGCAGTTTGATATCCAGCAGTAATGCGCGGGCGATCAAGAAACGCTGAAGCTGCCCACCACTGAGTTGGTGCGGGAATTTATTCAGCACATGCTCGGGGTTTAATCCCACACACTTCATAACCTCATCTACTTTTTCTTCCCAGGCCTGTCCTTGGACATCAGGATAAAACTCTTCATGAATATTCTTGAAGAGCCGGTCGGCCTTAAAGATCGGGTTGTAACAAGAGAAAGGATCCTGAAAGACACCTTGCACGGTACGGTAGTATTCTTTAATGTTTGTTTCTTTGATCGTGCTGATATCGATATCGGCAACCATGATCTTTCCGGCAGTCGGAGTGATCAATTTCAAGATCATCTTTCCGATGGTGCTTTTCCCGCTGCCGCTCTCGCCGATCAAAGAGACAACCTCATTTTCTTTGATGTCAAAAGTGACGTTATTAACGGCATGCAATTCTTTGCCGCCAAATGTGCCTACCCGGTAGGTTTTCGAAACATTTTCCAGTTTAAGCATGGTTTCCGAACTCCTTCCAACAGGCAACGTAGTGTTTCTTCTCAACTTCCAAGAAGGGCGGGACTTCGGTACATTTTTCAAACGCATACGGGCAGCGGTCACGGAAACGGCAGCCGGTCGGGGGTGTAAGCAGCAGTGGGGGTTTACCGGGGATCCCGGCTAACGGGTTATCGCTGTATTTCACACCCACTTTGGGTAAAGAAGAAATAAGCAAATGAGTGTATGGATGGCGGGCTTTATTGATGATCGTTTCCGTGGATGCCTTTTCAGCCAACTGCCCGGCATACATGATCAAGATCGTATCGGCGATCTGGTAAAGGATCGAGACGTCATGGGTAATGACGATCATGCTTTTTACCCATTCGTGGTCACGGAATTCAACCAGCATTTCAGCCACAGCCTTTTGGCTGGATACATCCAGGGCTGAGGTGATCTCATCGGCGATCAACAGGGATGGGTTCAACAGCGTAGATAACACCATCACCATACGCTGTTTCATACCACCGGACAGCTCGATGGGATACATATCCAATACTTCGTGCGGCAGCTTCACCAGATCGAGACGCCGGATCAACTCCGGTTTGATGGCTGAATAATCCATTTTCTTCGATCTCAGCAGTTCCTCGGTCATCGTTCCGATCTTGCGGATCGGGTTCATGGCGTTCATGGCATATTGCGGTACGATGGAGACCTGGCTAAACCGAAAATCATCCATCTTCTTCATGTCCCAAATCGGCAGCTCGTAATCATCCAATTGGACTTTCCCGCCAATATATTTCATGGGGGGTTTCAACAAGATCAAGCTGTGACCCAGGGTGGTCTTGCCGCAGCCGGATTCCCCGGCCAGACCCATGATCTCACCATCGGCGATGGAAAAGCTGGTGTTCTCCAGGGCATGCACATCGCCCCTCAAGGTGTTGTAATAAACCGTCAGGTTCTCAATTTTCAATGTCATGTTTCACAACTCCCTGAGTTTCGGGTTGAAGACTTCGTCGAGGCCGACATTCATGGTGTAAAAAGCACCCACAATGGCGGTGATCGCCAAACCTGGCGGTATGAACCACCACCAGAATCCAAGCTGCAAAGCGCCCCACAGAACGGAGTATTGCATCATCAATCCAAGCGAAAGTGTATTGGTCGGGCCAAGTCCGATGAAATCCAGCGTGGCGGCGGTCAAGATGGCACCGCCGAACTCGAGGATGAAGGACATGACCAGATAAGACATCATGTTGGGGGCGATCTCGGTAAAGATGATCTTGGTGGATTTCATCCCGCTCAACCGGGCGAGGTCCACAAAATCACGTGTGCGCAGTGAAAAGGTTTGCGCCCGGACGGCGCGTGCCACCCACGGCCAGGTGGTCAATCCGATGAAAATACATTCGGTCCACAGACTGCGCACTTGAAGGTAGGCGGCAATGATAAGCAGCACAGCCATACCGGGGATGACCAGCACGATATTGGTGAGGATATTAAGGACTTCATCCACCAGCCCGCCGCGGTAACCAGCGGTAAAACCAACCAGAATACCGATGAAGGTGGCTAAACCGCCGCCGATCACACCTACCAAAAAAGTAGCCCGCAGCCCAAGAACGAATTGGGCAAATACATCCTGCCCAAAAAAGGTCGTTCCGAACAGGTATTCAGAAGAAGGCGCTTGAGCACCCATCGGATTCAAGTAAGCGAAAGGATCATTCTTGATGATCAACGGACCGAATAACCCTACCAGCAAGAAGACGACAATGATGGTTAACCCGACCAGCACTTTTTTATTTCGGAAAGCGAAGTAGATGAATTCGTTGGTCTTTTTCATGCCGATTCTCCCGTCATACCTCTCCGTGTTCTCGGGTCGACAATCACATACACTATATCAATGGCAAAGTTTGCGAGCAGCACACCGATGATAATGAAGAGAAAACAGCCTTGGATCAAGAAATAGTCCTGGTTCTGAATAGCAGCCAGGATCAAATATCCGATACCCGGGTAGGAGAACACAACCTCGGTAACCAAAGCACCGGCAACGATCACTCCGAGCTGCAGGGCTAACCCGGTAAGCTGGGGAAGGATGGCGTTCCGGAAGGCGTATTTGCGGACAAGGCCGCGCGGTGCGCCTAGAGCTTCAAGGTAATGCGAGTAATCGGCTTCCAGTTCATAGATGATCATGTTGCGCATACCAATCGCCCAACCACCGAATTGGACCAGGAATAATGATAAGAAGGGCAGGAACCAATGCGAGATAAGGCTTCCGACGAAGGCCCATGACCAACTGGGGGCCATGGAGAAACTATAGGCACCCGCAATGGGGAAAATATCCAGCACAATACCAAAAACCCAGGCGAGCAGAATACCAAGCCACATGTATGGGGTCGCCGTGAGGATATAAGCGATGGGAGAAACGGTATTATCCAACCATTTTGAACGAGCGGCAAAAGCACCAAATTTATTTCCGGCAAACCAACTGATCAAAATTGCCGGCAAAAGCAGCGCGATATCATACGGTATGGCGCGGCCGATCACTTCAGCTACCGGTTGGGGGAACAGGTACACACTGATCCCCAGGTCGCCGTGGAAAAGTGCGACCCAAAAGTTCAAGTATTGCTGCCAAACAGGTACATCCAACCCAAAGGCACTGGTATAGTAGCCCCGCATGATCTCCAACCCGTTGGCGTTCAATTGAGCACGAGCCAGCATATTATCCACCGGGTTTCCGGGCATAAAGCGGGGGATCAACCAATCAATGGTCACCGCGATGAGAAACGTGAGGAGGTATATGAGAATCTTTCTTCTAAAATACCTGAACATGAGGCCTCCTTCGATGCAGTGCTGAACCGGATTAAATTGCCCCTCCCCTCATTGTAGAGCAGGAGGGGCAATTTATTACATAGATCTTTTACTCAACCGGAACAGGTTGGAGATTGATAAGGGTGTTCAGGCCACCCAATTGCCAGTAACCAGCCCAAGTGGAAGGAAGCGTATGAGTTGCTTCAGCATCCTCAGAGGGCCAGCCGGTCCAGGTTGAATCGCTGTATTGAGCCCACAAACCGTTGTACCACAACGGGATCATGGGGAGATCGGTGAGCATCAACCGTTGAATGTCGGAGCAGGCAGCCTGCATACCGGCAAGATCATCGGTTGGGATGCGGGCCAGAGCGTCAACCAAATCGAACATTTCCTGGCTGTCGTACATACCAAAGTTACCACTGCCCATGACCTCTTGGAGAGGATGGCGGAACAGGAGGTTGTACAGGGTCCAGGGGGTATTGCTGAGGTTGGCCCAGTTGTTAAGGGTCATATCGAAGGTGGCGGTGGTCAGAGCGGTGTTCCAGGAACCGTAATCGGGTGTGGCGGCAACAATGTTGATGCCGGCAGCCTGTGCGCTTGTGGCGATAACATCAATGGCAGCCATCCAGTCGGTCCAGCCGGAGGGGCAGGTGACTTCCAAGGCGATTTCGGAACCATCGGGGGCTTCGACGAAACCATCACCGTTTACATCCACATAACCGGCATCGGCCAGGATCTGGCGAGCCTGTTCGGGATCATAGGTATAACCTAATTCATCTACGACAGCCTGGTCTACATATTGGCCTAAGGAAGGCAGCAGACCGGTGGGGCTGGCGGGGGCAACCAAACCAGCATAGGCGGAGTTCACAATGGTGTCCACATCGATGGCGAAAGCCAGGGCGCGGCGGAAGGCGGGGTCATCCATTGGGGGTTTGGTTGTATTGAGGAACAATACGGCGGTGTTGGCAGCCAACATGTAGGGGGCGTCATTGAAGTAGGTTTGGACGTAGCCCAAATCTTCCAAGGTGGCGATGCCGGGGAGGAAGTTGTTGCTCAGGTCAAGTTCGCCCTTGAGGATCATGCCGAGGGCAATGTTGTTGCTGGCGGTGCGGATATCAACGATGCGGCGAGGACCAGGTACCCAACCCATCAGGGTGGTTCCCCACCAGTTTTCATTGCGCAGCCATACGTTGCGGTCATCAGCGCCGGTTTCGTACAGGTAGGCACCGGAACCGATCGGGTTCTCGTTGGCGCCGGCGGTGATTTCTTCTTCGGAGAAGGCTGACCAGATGTGTTCAGGAACGATGGGGATGTTGATGAGGTTATTGCTCCATTCCTGGTACAGGGGATCTGTGAAGAGGAATTGGATATGAGTGTCATCAACGGCGGTTACGCTGGTCAGGTAATTCCAGACGGGGGCGAACCAGATGGCAGCGTATTGGTGAGCCAATTCGAAGGTGAAGACGACATCAGCAGCCGTCATGGGCTCGCCATCGCTCCAGGTGATGCCATCGCGCAAAACCACATCAAAGGTGGTGGCATCAGTCCAGGTACCGCTTTCAGCCAAGAAGGGGGTCAATTCCCCGGTCTGCGGATCGAACTGGAACATGGTTTCATACAGCAGCCCAACGGTTCCCGTTGTGTTGGCATGTACCCATGTCATGAAGGGGTTCCAGGAAGAGGCAGGGCCCCAAGCTGCGCCGCTGACATACAAGGTTTCAGCGCGGTCGTAAACGACCTCAGCAGCAGGCTCTTCCGCTGCAACTGTTTCAGCGGGTGCTTCTTCTGCGGGTGCGGTAGTGTCTTCGACAGCGGGAGTTGCAGCCGGTTGGCATGCCGCGATCAGCATTGAGAGGATCACTATCAAACCAAATATTGTCGAGATGCGTTTCATCTTTCTTACTCCTTTTGAATCGTTTTGAATAGTATCTGGATTATTCCGACCAGTTATTAATTTCGTTACGCCGTTCACCTCCTTCCAAATCAGTCTATATAATTTTTTTTGAGAGCGCTCCCAGTCAGAGTAAACAAAAATCGAGATCTTTATTGTTGACTTACTTAGTTAAGGATGCGCCGCAGGATTCTCTAACGATCAATTCTGTATCGACAATGACGCGCCGCGGAGGGAATGTGCCATTTTCGATCAGGTCAATAAGCATTTCAACTGCTGTAACACCGAACTGCACAACCGGCTGGTGGACGGTCGTTAATTTCACCGGGGTATAGGCGGAAATGGGAAGATCATCAAAGCCGACAAATGCGATATCTTCCGGTACACGCAAACCGGCTTCGCGCACCGCCCGCATGGCTCCAATGGCCATGGCGTCAGAAGCGGCAAACACAGCATCGGGATTTTGAGGTAAAAGCTGCTGCATGGCTGTGTACCCGCCCTCTTCGGTAAAATCACCCACCGTGATCAAGGTGTCGTTCACGCTCCAGCCGTTTTCGGCCAGGGCTTTCAGGTAACCTTCTTTACGATCGATACTCACGGTGCTGTTCCAGGGGCCTTCGATGGTGGCGATGCGTTTACGGCCAAGTTTGATCAGGTGCCGCACTGCGTTTTGGGCGGCTTCAATGTTGTTTACATCGATATAGCTGACATCATTGGGGTGGAAAGGACGCCCGGCAACCACCAGCGGGATCTTGGAATTGACCAGGCGGCCGACGATGGCTTGATCACCGTGATGGCCGGCTTGCACGATCACCCCATCTACCAGCCCCTTACGGGCCACACGCGGGAACATCATATCTTCATCTTCTTTTGTTCCCACTAAAAAAAGCGCCAGGGTGTAATTATATTGGTTACAACCCTGGGCTATGCCTTTGATCAAATGGGGGAAATACGGATCGGTGAAGAAGGAACTCACACTGTGCGGAAGCACAAGTGCGATCGTCCAAGAGCGTTGCGATGCAAGGGTGCGGGCGGCTGCATTGGGGTGAAAATCGGTCTTTTGAATGACATCCAAGACCCGTTTGCGTACATCCGGGCTAACATTGGGGAGATCGTTAACCACCCGTGAGACGGTGGAACGAGAGACCCCAGCTTGTTTAGCGATGTCTTCGAGCGTAAGATCGGCCACCCGGATACTCCTTAATGGTATGAGAGCGCTCTCAGAATCTTGCTAATAAAAGGCCACAAAGAAGTGGCAGATAACAATAAAAGGGGTTTAGTTATGGAAGCGCCGCTTACTTGGGAGCGCTCCCAAAATTATTATAGGGATTCTTCCATCGCGATTCAATATGACATTTGTCACTTTCTGGAAGCGCTCCCAGTTGTCTGGTTGACCCTGGTTTTTTTCATACTTCCGGGGAAATTCCATAACAATTTTTTGATAATTATCTCAGGTCGCAGTCGTACAAAGAGCGTTTTTGTAGGGGCACAACGAGTGATTTCGAATACTCAACCATATTTTCAGGAGTTGTGCCCATGAGTAAACCAAAGGGCACGGCTGCTTGCTGTTCGGAAAAGGTATCTATCATCCCGCCATACTCACAACCAGTATGCAATAATCACAATCCACTACGCTTGAAATGATTGCATTCCGTCGAGGATCTTCCCGCAAAGATCGACTTTTCTTAACCAAAATCCTTGCTTTTCCAGTAAAATATATTTGTACGGTTAATTTTCGCTAAACATGTGACATCTTTCGTGCTCATCCATGCCGGTTGTATATAGGCTTTACCGTCATTTTGAGTATGATTCAAGAGGATATCAATCTCATTTTTGATATCAGCAGCGGAATAATAACCTTCAAACATTCCAATCATCATCCATATTTTTTGCCCCGAAAAATAAAGGAGTCCCTGATGCGAAAGCAAATTCAAGAACAGATCGAAAGGCTTAAGGCCGCCGGCGCAACCTACGTTGATACGCGTTGGTACCCGGTTGAAGAACAGAACTACTTGATGATGTGGAACGGCAACCTGAAATCAGCCGCCTCCTCGCGTGAAAGTGGTGTGGGTATCCGGGTCTTATACAAAGGCGCCTGGGGTTTCTCGGCCTCTTCGGATGTCAGCAACCTCAAAGGTTTGTTTGACAAGGCTTTTGATAACGCCAAAACCAGTGCCGAACGGGTCACCTTCCCCATCCGCCTGTCGGAAAAAGATGCCATCCAAGGCTCTTTCACCAGCCCGAACCAGATCGATCCTTTCACTGTACCCCTGGCTGATAAGATCGCTTTCCTGAAGGAAATGGATGAAAAGCTCGATCAGCCGGGTGTCGTCCAACGGATCAGCGATATGCTCTTCATGCGCAAGCAGATCATCTACATCGACTCTGAAGGCAGCGAGATCGAGAAGAACATCATTGAAGTCTTCCCCAATATCGAAGTCATGGGTGTGGATGAGCAAGGTGTATCCCACACACGCAAATTCAAACCCGGCGCCCGGGCAGCCACCCGCGGTTGGGAATCGCTGGATGCCAAACTCTTTGCCGAAAACGCCGAACGCATCGTCAAAGAAATGAACGAAGTCGTAGCTGCCGATGAATGCCCCAAGGATACCCGCTCGGTCATCCTGCTCCCCGGCATCATGTTCCTGCAAACCCATGAGACCATCGGCCATGCCCTGGAACTCGACCGCATCCTCGGTTATGAATTGGCGTATGCCGGTGGTTCGTTTGTAACCCTGGATGACTTCGGTAAACTGCGTTACGGCTCACCCAAGCTGACCGCCCGCGCCAATGCCACCGTTCCCAACACCCCCGGCAGCTTCGGTTATGATGACGACGGCGTCCCGGCTCAGGACAACCTGCTGATCGACAAAGGTATCCTGGTCGGCGCCATTACCGGCCGCCAGATGGTGGAAGAAGCCAACGCCAAAGCCCGTAAACAGATCTTCCAGGGCAGCTCCGGCGCCAACCGGGCCACAGCCTTCTACCGTGTGCCCATCGAACGCATGACCAATATCAACATCGATCCCGGTACCGACGGCACCCTGGACGATATCGTCAAGAACACCGAAAAAGGCATCATCCTTGACGGCGACAAGAGCTGGTCGATCGGTTCAAACCGAGAGCAGTTCCACTTCGCCTGCGATATTGCCTGGCTTGTGGAAGACGGCAAGGTCACCAAGGTGGTTAAAAATTCCACCTATAAAGGTGAAACGGTTAAGTTCTACAATTCCCTCACTGCCGTGGGTGATAAAACCACCTGGGAAATGGAATACGTGAACAACTGTGGTAAAGGCCAACCCAACCAGATCATGCAGTTAGGGCACGGCGTACCGGTCTGCCGCTTTGATAATGTAACGATTGGAGAGTAGCCATGAAGGAA
>DATMYN010000216.1:0-3801 GCA_035560875.1 Longilinea sp.
ACCTTATAATAGTATCTAATGAACAACATGCAGAAAAGTGAGGGTAATATGTCCAAACGGAACACACTAAAAACGTTGACGGTGATCAGCATCCTGTTGGTCGTCAGTCTGGCTTGTAATGCACCCAGCAGTTTAGGGGGTGAGGTTACTCCTGATCTGACCTTAACGGCGATTTTCGCGCCGATCTCCGGCACGCAGACCGCTCAGGCAGCGGGTGTGGTTGGTACGGAAGCGCCTGCCTCCGGAAATCCTACGCCACAACTGCCGATGGCCACCACAACCTTCCGCCCAACCGGTACTCTCCTTCCTAGCGCGACCGCCGCACTAACAAACACACCGGTATCGATTACGCTCACGCCCTATACAGCCAATACCAATACGGTAGCCTCAGCCTCACGCCCTGGCCCGCAGTTTTTTGTACCCTACATCAACCCGGCTCCGGTGATGGATGGGGATTGGGGTGATTGGAAAGCCCGCACAACCGAACGCCCTTGTGAGATCCTGATCTTCGGGTCGGGGGCATGGAGTGGCGCAGATGACCTGCAAGCCTCCTACATCGTTGGATGGGATTCGACCTATCTCTTCTTGGGATTTAAAGTCCGGGATACTGTTTATGCTCAAAATGCATCCGGCGCCAACATCTTCCAGGGTGATAGTATCGATATCTTGATCGACACAAATTATTTAGGCGACCTGAATTCCACTGCAATGAGCATTGATGATTATCAATTGGGTATTTCCCCCGGTAACCCGTCAACCAGCGGTACCCGTTCCGCATTCTTGTGGCAGCCGGCCGGTATTGCCGGAGACCGCTCAAGCCAGATAGTGGTCGCTTCGGTGGGTGGTGATGGCATCTACCGGGTCGAGGTAGCCATTCCATGGAGCATGCTGGGTGTTACCCCCTCATCCGGCCTGCAATTGGGCTTCCTGGTGTCCGTATCGGATAACGATGATCGAAGCGCCAATGTACAAGAAAGCATGGTGTCTGCTTACAGAGGCCGCAGTATTAGTAATCCGACAACTTGGGGTGCAATAACGCTGACTCGCTGATCAATACAGCGCTGAAGCCAACTCCGAACGGTATGAACGAGTATCGGGGTGGTTGGGTCCCAGTAATTCCAGTAAGCCGAGGATAACCTGGTGTGCCCGTCCACTCCGATATTTTTTATCCTGGCGAAGTATATCCAGCAGTCCATCCAGTGCCGCTAACAGGTTACCACGGCGCGCTAACCGAATACAGTTACCGAAGGCAGTATCGATATCGTTTTCGACCGGGAGCGAGTTATTTTCATGTGCAATGAAGGCTTCAGCCAATGGCAGCATAAGCTGTGCCCGGCTGTATTCCCGACTGGATGGGAATGTACGGATCAATGTTCGGGCTTCCCCGGCTTTCCCCTGACCCAATAATGAAATGACCAATCCTAATAAGGCTTCCGGCAGGTCGGCATGCTGCTCGAGCAGGCTGCGGTATTCCTTCTCCGCATCAACCCAGCGGTGATCATCCAAATAGGAGGCGGTTTTTTCGAGCGCCAGACCAAATGGGCTGGGCGGTGATAATTTTTCGATGAATTCGCGTACGCGTGCCTCAGGCTGCAAACCAACCAACTCGGCAACCGCGTGCCCTTCCCGAAAAGCTATCACGGTTGGCAGGCTGCGTACGCTGTAGCGTATGGCTATGTTGGGGTTTTTATCCACATCCAAACGCGCCAGCCGGAATATGCTTTGGCCTTCGACGGTGATATTAAGTAAGATCGGCTCTAAAGCCTTGCAGGGTTGGCACCACTCGGCCCAAAAATCAACCACTACCAGCGTATTGGCTGAAAAAGCGATAACATCATATTCAAAGTTACTTTCGCTGACATCCATGATGTTTTCAGGACTCATCGGTGCGTTCTCTCCTTATTCCCCTTCTTCGCCATCTTTTCCACCGGCTTGGGTAGGCTGGTCTACCCTAACCACTTCTCCATGGACATTAATCACCACTTTGAATCCCATCATACCCAAATATGCCCGGCCTGATTCCGGAATGCCGGTATTCAGTAAAGCGTCAAATTGATCGCCCATATTCTTCAATTGGTTTTCGATAATGGCTCTGGAGAAAGGATCTTCCTGTCCGAGCATTTTTGCAGTCTGTTCGGCAATGAGATCTTCATTCCCTTCCACTTGTTGAGCCATAAAATCCATCACCTGGCGGTCAACATCCCGGGCGGGGATGTGGCGTAAAAAGCCGCCGTCATTGACCACATAACACGGTTCCTCGCCAACCATCTTTACCGATACTGGTTGATCGTTTTCATCGATCACTAAACCTTCAAAAACAGCATGATGCGTCATTTTTTCCTCACTCTATCACGTCCACAATTGTACCCGTTTCTTCCCAATTCATGGCCTCGTTGTATGCAACTACCGGTAGTGTCCAGCGGTAAACCCATTTCGAGGCTTGCGGGGTCATATTCACACAGCCATGGCTGCGCGGGCGGCCGTAATCATTATGCCAAAAAGTACCGTGGAAGGAAACCCCTGATTCGGTGAAGTAGCTCACCCAGGGTACGCCGGGTAGATCATACCCCAGGGCACTGGCTGGGCTGTTGCTGGTCATGTGACGCTGGGGGCGTTTATGCTGGATAATGTGGCGGCCGACCGGTGTCAGGTAGACCCCTAACCGCCAACGGGCTCCGGTAGCAACCCGCGCCATAAAGACAGGTTCCTCATTCTCATAAGCGATTACGGTTTGAGTTGCCAGCAGCACTTCCAAGCGCTTGGCTTCGGGAGCGGTATCGGGTGATAAAGGGGCTACTTCTTCCGGCCCTAAAAAGCGGACGTGCTCCGTATTGACGTAATAATAATCCTCTTTGAAATAGTCGTCCTGGATCAGGTACCAATAGGTACCTTCTTCATCCTGGTAAATATTGAGTACCCAATACATGGTCGAGTAATATAACCGTTGGGTGCCATTTTCCGGATGGAGTGGATTTTTATATGCATCGGTGAAGGGGACTGTGATCTCAGCCAGGCGGCCATCCGGAGGAATATTGAAATCGGGTTGGTTCGATAGGATCTCCACCGGCTGGACGATGCCCGAATACATATACCCTTCATTGTTCAATTGATACCAAACCCGGTTGTAGTCATCCGTATTTTCACTCAAGGTTACGGCTGTGATCGGTAATACCAGGTCTTTCCAATAAGTGCGGATGGGATTGCCAGAAAAGGACGGGGCGTCATAAATAAACGCGTTATCGGATGTGGTGATGCGGCCAAAAGATGGGACCGCGATTTCAGGATCTGGCTTAAGTATCCCTCTGGTTGAAAATTGACCAAGGGCGGGCAACCATAGACCTGCCAGCAGTGAAGAACCGCTCAACTTCAGGAAATCGCGGCGTGAAAGCTGGCTTAAAAAAGAGTGATCGAGAAAATCTTTCATTCGTGAATATTTACAAGTGTACCGATATCGGTCCAATAATACAGCCACTGAGCATCTTCAGTACGCAAATTAACACAGCCGTGACTCATTGGCGTACCGAAATTGGAATGCCAATAGGTACCATGCAGACCATAACCACGATAAAAATACATCGTGTACGGCACATCCGGCAGGTAATATCCCGGACCTTGCATGAGGGTGTATTCATATTTCACATAGATGTGGAATTGCCCCGTAACGGTTGGGTGTGCCCAAGTACCGGTCGACACCAGGAAACTGTTGACAAGCGTCATACCTTCGTACGCATATACCATCTGATCGCTTAGATCCACATCGACCCAATGCTCGCCATCGTATGCCTCTTGAGGCCAATCCCC
>DATMYN010000217.1:0-6565 GCA_035560875.1 Longilinea sp.
ATATTGGATATGTGCCGACATTCGACAAATAACTTTCAAGCACATACCCAGCAGTGTTTGAAGAATTCATATTCTGGATAGCTAAACCTTCACCCAAATTGGTGCGATTCTCCGTTTGGTTTTCTAATAAATTACAGGCGGGTAAAGGTGTTGAGGTACGTGTAATGGTTGCAGTGCTCGTATAAGTCTGCGTCGCAGTAAACGTGGTTGACGGCGTGAAGGTTGCCGTATTTGTGTTTGTTGCCGTGGGTGGGTTCGGGGTAATGGTAATGGTCGGCAATATCAACACAGAACCCGTCAAACCGGTAACACGGGATGTGCGGAATTTCTCAACAAGACCTTCCCGTTCAGACGTTAGAAGTAATGTAGGCCACCAGCTACTTAGGAAAGGAGTTATCAATGTATGCCGATAAGAAAGGACCACTCTAACCCGGTCGCCAGGACCTCCGGCATCATCGATCGCATGAATGGTTGCGAAGGTAGAACGGTCAACCAGTTCACAATGTTCGGGGTAGATGTAATCCGAATTATTCGTAGGGGGATACGGTTCATAGTAAAAATCCGCGCTGGTCATAGCAAATTGTTCCGTGGCTGTAGCTCGATTGGAACAAATCGTCATGTTAAAATATCCGGCTTCACTAGGGTTACCGCGATCATCTTGTGACCACTCATCAGTCAACAAGCCATCAATGAGCATTTGTTGGTAATCACCGGATATTTCGAAATCGTCGCTCCATGCGATTCCCATAGCGCCTGCCAAACCTGCCTCACGGATGGAAGGGAGACGGGCAAAATCGATGAGAGCGTTGGTCATCTCCTCCCAACCGACATAATGGTCATCAACCCGGCAGTCCGCGCTTCCATCCCACATATCCTCATCCACCAAATCAAGCGCCTCATCGGCCGCGGCGCAATAATCAGTATTATAGGAACCAGTAACTGCATACCGAACAGCAAAACGTGCTCCATTCTCCATGGCTAACCAAGCTTGTAATAATCGGCCAAACTCTATGATGCCAAAAATGAGAAGCAGCAAGATTGGCAGAGCGATGGCAAATTCCACCATGCTTTGAGCCGGAGATTGGCGGATACGTTGGATCATTTGGTTATAGAAGCGTTTTACTGGTTTCATGTTGTTTAATCCGTAAGCCGAGTATAGATGCGGCTGGCAATATCTTCAAAAATACCTTGCAAACCACTGCCACCTTGAGAATAGTAGTACTGGCCGCAAGCGGTACAAGAAGCAACTCCCAAGCAGGGGTTGGTATCCCGGTTGCCATCGTCTCCTACTGCAGCCATGTATCGCAGTAAAAGTTCAGATGATGCGACAGTAACACCGCAGGTGCCACCCGCCAAACCCAATCCAATTGAATATATACCGATATCGTTACCGGCAGGTTCGTCAGGGTTGGCAATATTTCCTACGGTAAGGGCGGCTTCATCAACCATATCGCGGGCATAATCTTGGGCAGAATAGAGTTCACTAGGTGTTCCGGAGTTATCCCAAGTGGTACTGGGAGGGCATGTGTCTTCTTCCTCGTCAACACAGTAACGCGGTGTCCAGGTAGAATCAAAGCAAAGGCGACTCCAAAAACTTCCTAAGAAACCACCTTCACAGAAACCGATCGGATAAATATCCGGGACCATACCGCCGGTATTGATCGTATCCCCCAGACCGCTGGAGGGGTAACCATAGGTATCCGATAGATTCACAGCACCATCAGAGAGGAATACGATCACCCATACAGCCCCCGGGCGGCCGAATTCCCGTAGAATATTCGAAGCGACTCGCAACCCACACCCTGTACAGGTTGACCCAGTTGATAGTGAGTCATGCCAACCCGGATTACTGGATGGTACGGCATAATTAATAGTAGCTGGAACCTCATAGGCTGTATGAATATGGCTGGTATCACTGCGTAATAACCAAGCTTCAATGTCATATGAATCATCAATAGTATATTCATAAGCCCCTGGATTGGCTGTGTCATAATCCATATCATAGGAGTCTAGAACCGTATCCGAATCACAGGGAAAACCACCCCATCCATACGGATCAATGGTTTCATCCCAACGGTCTTCATCCAGATCACAACATAACGGGTTTGAGGAATCGACATCACAGGTTGGATAATATGGATCTGCATCAGAGCCATCGCCATCGCGATCTTCAGGGTTGACCGGATTGACCACGCGCAGATTTGGATTCGCCAATGTATTACGCCAATAAGGCCACAGGCGTAATGTGGGTGGGTCATCATGCAATAGAAGATTATTCGCCGCTGATGCAGCTTGGTCCAAATGGGTCAGCCCGCCGATACCATCATCATCTTGACCTAAACCAAGGCGGATACCGGCTTGGTGATCAAAAGTAACAATAGAAACCTGATCATAACCATCATATAAATGGCTGATCAATGCGATCGCTGCATCCTTGGCTTCCCGCAGCGGTTGGCAGGTATCTGTTACGGCGCAACCGGTCGGCAAGCTGGCATCGGTATTATATGGGTCGTAGTTATTAACATAAGGGCAGGATTGGCCAAGATTCCAATACGGCGTACATAGGGAACTCATGGTGTCATCTGCCATGGATTCGGAAATATCAAACACGATGACAACATCCACTGCAGCCGCTTCAGATATCGAATAGGTACTTAATTGCACATCTTCAAAACCTAATAAACCCAAGAAGTACAACGGTGCTCGTTGAGTAGCCCGGACAAATACCAGTTTACGAGGAGATTGCCCTGCAGCCGTATCCGGGCAGCGGCCATATAACTCTGGTGCAGTGGATTGTAGTGTAGTGTCCCTGTTTCCATCCCCATCTTCATCACAAATGTGCAAGATCAAGTTGACAGAGGTTAGATCCACGCCATCTAATTGGAGCACTTCAAGCGCAGCAGCTTCCATGCTATCGAGGGTTTCCGTGCGTTTAAACTCGTTTGCCGCAGAAACCGAAGCTGCATCGACTGCGCGTTTTAATTGGCCGTAAGTAACATACAAAGAACCTGCATCGATCGCAATGCCAACAAAGAACAAAAGGACCAGTAATGATAATGCAAATATCATTAAGGTTTGACCTCGCGAACCATTCCCGTGATGACGCCGATACGGCTTATCAGGGATTGTTCGTGGTTGTTGCGGTCGGTTGAGCAGCTGGGAGAGACATAATCGTATAGGCATGGATTTGAATTGGGTTCGGAACAATATCGGTGAATACGGGTAGATCAAGGATCTGGTTATAGCAATGGAAGAGTTCTATGGAAACATACCCTTTTGTACGTGGAGACGGGGTGGCATTCATTGTTAATGTCGGGTTATACACCGCCAAAATACTGTTAACCTCGGCAACACTATAATGAGGTGAAGTACGGACTTCGTCACCATCACAGTTGTGCTGCCAGGCATTATCGTTAGCAGGGTCGGCATCATGATCTGATAATGCCCAATAACCATCAGGATACGGCCAGGCATTACTAACTTGCCAATCCGTAACGGTGAATACCGAAATTACGACATCATCCACGGAGGGGTCAAATGTAAAGTAGGTATTTAACCCTCGGCAGAAGGGGTCGGACGAACTGGTGCAATTTGGTTCAGCGAAGATACAAGCTGAATCATAAAAGAAATCAAAGGCAAAATCAGTTTGGCAATTTTGATCGATCATGACTGCCGTATCAAAGGGATCGCGGACCGAGGCGAAACGAGAAGCTTCACGGGTTAGGTCCAAAACATCCAAATAAGCACCGATATAAAAGGCAACCTCTACCAATCCTACTAAAATCAAGAAGAGGATCGGCAGGATCAGAGCCAGCTCAACGAAAGACTGCGCTTTACCTGAAAGGTGAAAACGGGGTGGCGTTGAGGCTTTTGGACGGTTTGATCGAAAAAACATACAGTGACTCTATCCTATCTGTAAACTTAACCTATGATAGCTGATAGTACAATACCTTGGGAAAGATGAAAAGTCAACCCGAATCCCTCAAAAGGGCATAGGCTGTAAGTGCAGTGGGACAATAATTTCACAAAATCGCGACATTACCTACCCGCCGCACAAATCAACAGTGATTGTGTAGATATAACGTTGTTTTAATATTATGCGGTTATACTCAAGCAAGTTTTATCCAAAAAAAGGTTGATTTCGATTACAATCACAACTTGCTTTTGAATGCTCCATTCATAAGGAAATTGCACCCCTATGCGTAAACAACATTTAGCCCTGGCTTTCATTGCTGCTGTTGTACTTGGTTTTCTTATTGTCACAACAGGGAAAGCGGCTGGAAGTTCCAGCCAAACCACACCCAATCCCTTTGGCATAACCACGACAACACCCATCCCATTTGAAGGTAGTTGTGAAATTAATGCCACTGAAGAATGTGCCACCCCTGAAGGGGATGTAACGGCTGTGCCCGTTCTAGATCAGGCGCCTTTCCCTATCCCATCCGATCCGCAAGAGGCGGTCATTGTTGTGTTTTGGGGTGAGGGCTGTAACAATTGCGAAAGTGAATTTAATTACCTGGATCAACTACAATCTTTCTACCCCACCCTGCGGGTAGTACGCTATGAAGTATTGAATGACACCGCAGGACGGGAACTTTTTTATGAGATCGCCGATACCTACGGTTTCGAACCCCGGAATGTACCCACAACCCTGATCGGAAATCGCTATTGGATCGGTTTCAACCCTGACAGTCAAAGTGAAATGGTGGATACTTTGGAGCTTTGTCTGCAAAACGGATGCCCTGACCCGGTTGAAAATCCCGGTATTGTGGGTTCGATCGAATCGGGCAGTACAACCGACGTGATCACTCTGCCATTCTTTGGGACCATCAACCTTGAACACCAATCCCTGTTTCTTAGCACGTTATTGATCGCTTTTGTAGATGGCTTTAACCCTTGTTCTTTATGGGTTCTTTCCATTTTATTGGGGATTACACTGCATACCGGTTCGCGGAAGAAGATCCTGTTCATTGGAGCGATCTTCATCACCGTTACGGCAGGGGTGTATGCGTTATTTATTGCCGGCCTCTTTACCGTATTTACCTTCGTGAATTTTATCGGCTGGATCCAAGTGATTGTAGCCTTGCTGGCCTTATTCTTTGCCGGGGTGAACATCAAAGATTACTTCTGGTACAAAGAGGGTGTATCTTTCACTATTGATGATGCAAAGAAGCCGGGGATCTATAAAAGTATCCGCCGGGTGATGGAGGCGGGGGACTCTATGTGGGCATTAGCCGGCGCAACGGTGATCATGTCTGCGGGAGTGTCGTTGGTAGAATTCACTTGCACGGCAGGTTTCCCGGTTTTATGGTCAACTTTGATCGCCGAGCAGCATGTACCGTTACTAACCTTTATTCTTCTTTTGCTGCTTTACCTAATCATTTATCAGATCGATGAGATCGGGATCTTTTTAGCGGCTGTCTTTACACTGAAGGCAAATAAAATGGAAGAGAAAGAAGGCCGGGTATTAAAGCTGATCGGCGGTATGCTTATGCTTACCCTGGCGGTCGTGATGCTGGTAAGCCCCGAAATCATGAATAAGGTTTCGACCTCATTGCTTGTATTTGGGATTGCCTTCGCAGCATCGATGATCATTTTACTGATCCATCGGATGATCTTGCCCCGCTTTGGTATTTGGATTGGCTCAGAAAAACAGAATCACAAGAAGTAATTTGGTATTGACACCAATGAAAAGCATCCCTGATGAGGGGATGCTTTTTTGAATCAAATCGGTTATGGTCTACAGTTTAAGCAAATACTCATACCGATGTGCAAATTCATCACAATCTAGGGTAAAAGCCTGCCTGACGGCCTGTCTACCATATGTGCTTTCAATACGGCGGATCAACTCACAACCCATGCGATAGGTTAAACGTTTATCGCCAAAACAACATTCCAGATATCGGGCGGGGTCCCCGGTCAGGCCCTCGTCCAGGATCTGCTTTACCTGCAAATAAGCCTGGCGATGTTCTTCCACTAAAGCCGGATCACTCAAAACCTTATAATCATGATCGGATAAGAATCCCAAGTCCTGGCGCAGCTTTAAAGGGGTATACACTGCGTAACCCTCATTCTGCAGCCACAGATTGAAATAAGACCGCCATTGCATAGGGGTCATCACATCCGCCAGGCGCGGGATGGTATGCGCACGTTCGTAGATCACATGCGTGGCTTCATGGATAATATAAAAAAGGAACTCGTATGGTTCAGCCAAGTACAATGGTGTATTCACGTTCAAACAAGCTGCGCCATTAAGACCGATCCCCATGTCATAACCGATAATTGGATACACCGTGATATCCAGGTCAGCCTCAGGGAATAATGCCGATAATTGGTTATGTATCACGGTGGTCCATGGATCAATATTACTTCTTAGGGTATTAAGCAAAGCTAATATCCGCTCCTTACGGTCAGAGAACTTATCCATTCCATAAAAAGGGGAGCGTTCACCACTGACGGCGCGTTCCACATCTAATGGTTTGATGCCAGATGAAAATAATTCGGCGTGACGGCACACAGTTTGATAAGCCGGGTGATCCAGTAGTTGCTGGACGGTCACGTGCCC
>DATMYN010000218.1:0-12229 GCA_035560875.1 Longilinea sp.
TATCAAAACATAAAAACCGGTGTACCGGTGGAGTTATTCTACAAATAAGGGAGGGACCATGGTTAAAGATTCCGTATCACGTGTGATCGACAATATCCAAAAGGTGATCGTTGGAAAAAAAGAAGTCATCGAACTCTTGATGGTGGCGGTCTTAAGTGAGGGCCATGTATTGCTAGAGGACGTTCCTGGCACAGGGAAAACCACCCTGGCGCGCTCCTTAGCGGCTTCCTTAGGCTGTGATTTTCACCGCATCCAATTCACTCCTGACCTTTTACCTTCGGATGTCACCGGAATCTCATGGTTCAATCAGAAAAAACAGGAATTTGAATTCCGCCCCGGCCCGATCTTGACCAATATTGTCCTGGCGGATGAGATCAACCGCGCTACCCCGCGTACGCAGTCGGCTATGTTGGAAGCCATGCAGGAACGCCAGGTAACCGGTGATGGGATTACCCGTCCACTCCCTAGACCTTTCCTGGTGTTGGCTACACAGAACCCGATCGAGTTGGAAGGCACCTTCCCATTACCCGAAGCTCAGATCGACCGGTTCTTACTGCGGGTAGCCCTCGGTTATCCCGAGCCGGAAGAAGAAAACCGGATGCTGGAGCGCTTCAGAGCATCTGACCCGCTGAAAGAATTACAAGCGGTTGTAACCCCCGCCGAAATCCTTGAAATGCAAAAGGTCCGACAGGAGGTGCGGGTTGAGCCATCGGTACGTGAGTACATCGTCAAGATCGCCATCGCAACCCGAAAAAACCCGGATATCCAATTAGGCGCCAGTCCGCGTGCTTCGCTGGCTCTTTACCAATCCAGCCAGGCGTTGGCTGCCATCCGTGGGCGCGATTTTGTCATCCCGGATGATATCAAGGCTATGGCTCCCCCGGTTTTAGGGCACCGGCTTATCATGGCAGCCCAAGCCCAATTACGCGGCCGGACAACCCAAGAATTGATCGATGATATTGTGACCTCATTGCCCGTTCCAGTGGAGGGGTAAGTGATCTTCAGCACCGTATTTGGTCTGCTGGTGATCATGCTGGTGGTAAGTCTGATCTTCCACTTGCCGCTCTTGATATGGATAAGCTGTGCCATGCTAACCATCACCGGGGTTGCCCGTTGGTGGCAAAAGAATTCCCTCTCGCATGTAACCTATCAACGCCGTTTTCATTTCCGGCGTGGTTTTCCGGGTGAAACAACAACCGCCAAGATCATGGTGGCAAACCAAAAAAACCTCCCCCTCACCTGGCTGCGGGCAATCGATCCATGGCCGATGAGTGCCTGTCCCGAAGACCCGGATATATTAGTGCCTTTCTTGGGGGACCAAACCATATTGGTCAACCATTTCTCTTTACTGCGCAAGGAAAAGATCACCCGTACTTACCCGATCCGTTTTATAAAGCGCGGCGTCCACACGGTTGGACCGGCTAAATTGGAATCCGGCGATCTGTTCGGCATCTACAGCAGTGTCAAAGAGATGCCTGGGCAAGAATACCTGACGGTTTTTCCTGCCTTGTTGCCATCCAACGAGTTAAATATCAATACCGAAGATCCGTTTGGCGACCGGCGTACCGCCCACCGGTTGTTTGAGGATCCGAACCAATCCATGGGTATCAGGCCTTATCAACAAGGCGATTCCTTTCGGCGGGTGCATTGGGCTTCCACCGCTAAGACCGGTGAGTTACAAGTCCGCGTCTACCAACCTGTATCGGCTAAAGTTTTAGAAGTATGCATGAACGTTTCCTCTACTGAAACGGATTGGGGAAATGAAGTAACCACTCCGAAGTTGGAACGCTTAGCCAGTGTGGCGGCTACATTCATCTACCAGACGGTTCAACAAGGCTATTCGGTGGGATTGATGTCCAATGGGTTCCTGGCTCATTCCGATCAACCCTTCCGCATCCAACCAAGCCGTTCTCCCGATCACCTCGGGACCTTACTCTCCTGTTTAGCGGCTATGACTGCACTTACCTCAGCACCTTTTTCTCGTTACCTCATGCGGGCTGTTTCCAAGGTACCCTATGGAGCCACACTGATCGTTATAACTCC
Source organism: Longilinea sp. (assembly GCA_035560875.1). Lineage (GTDB taxonomy): Bacteria > Chloroflexota > Anaerolineae > Anaerolineales > Anaerolineaceae > DATMYN01. The sequence continues at coordinate 2,044 of DATMYN010000218.1, forward strand.
GGTAGTAACCCAGGAATTAGCCGAGACACTGTTCGCATTAAAACGATACCGTTTACATACCACCTTGGTTTCATTGGATAAAATAACCCCTCCTCGGATCCCGGGGATCCGCACCATGCATATCCCGGAGGGTGCCCATGTTTGAGGTAAACCGAAAACAATCGCCCGTCAAATCGTTCAGCGCGGTCATGTGGTCTGAAACTTCCTTATTGACCGTTGCAGCAGCAGACCTGATGTGGGCGTTGTTATGTTTCCAAGTTTTAGCAGCCCCGGCGCAAACCTGGCAGGGTATCGTTATTTTCTTCACCGGTTTGGTATTCACAACCCACTTATTCATCCATTTCCTGGATCATTTCCAAGTAAAACAATATATTCGAATCCCGGCAATGGTCGTGTGGGTGTTGGGTTGGGTCATTAGCGGTTTCCGGGTGATATATTTCTCAGATCAAGCCCTCAGCTTCCACGGCCTGGTTGAGATGCCGATCCAATCCATGATGGTCAACCCGGGTGCAACGGCTCACTTTGTGACCATGGTGTTTATTCTATTGGGAATTTGGCGTTCAATCGCCCTGGCCAATCCCGAACCCGGAATCGATGCTCCTAACAGTAGTTTTTACTTGGGATTATTTGTTTTTATCGTCTTTACCTTTAGCCTTCCCAATGCCGTGAATGGTTCTAGTCTGGTTTACTTTTTAACCTTCCTCTTCCTGGGCATGGTCTCCTTAGCTACCGGCCGGATATCGGGTATGGGAGAGCAAGCGGGTGGACGACTGCCTCAATTCAAATCTGTCTGGTTGACGTGGATCTTAGGGGTCACCCTAACATTGGTTATTGTTGCTTTCGCTTCAGGTTTGTTATTGAATGGCCCGTTAAGTCCTTTCATCGATCTCGTTTTCAACCTGGTGTATCGGATCCTCTTATTGATCTTGATAACCCTTGGTCTTCCGATCTTGTTGTTGATCGAATGGATCATCAATAGATTTATGGTCGGACTGGACAATGATGCCTTTGACAGTATTGCGCGCACAATCCGTAATTTGGAAAATAGTATCGATGAATTGCAAGCGAACCAGCAATATAACATCCAGACCGTCATCGATATATTGCACCGCCTGCAGCCCTGGATCATTGGGATAGGGATCGGACTGATCATCCTTTTCACCGTTTTTGCGTTAAATAACCGGCGCAAGAAACGGAAAATTGCCGAAGGTGAAGAAAGTACTTCTGTGTACCTTCTACCCGCGGATAAACCAAATGAAAAGAAAACCGGAAAGAAAAGATCTCGTTGGGATGCCAACCGCTACCTGGCAGCCATGCGTATCAGGCAGACTTATATGCGTTTGTTGGATGCCTGCGAGAAATTAGGCACTCCGCGTCCATTGGCGCTTACCCCGCTAGAATTCTTGCCCGTACCTACCCGTTTATTTCCGCAGCACCAAAAAGGTGTGGACCGAATAACCCAGGCTTATATCAAAGTGCGTTATGGAGAAATTCCCGAAGATGAATCTGAGGTGGAGCAGATCCTCACGGATTGGTCGGAGATAAAAGAGGAATTGAGGTCCATCCAGGCGCGCAAACGAAGAAACCCATAAATTGGTTTATTTCATCCTAATAGGTACGTTCGTAAATTTGGCGATAGATCTCGAGGAATTCCACGATCTGCATGATATAGGTACGGGTTTCGCTGAAACGGATCGATTCTAGGAAAAGATCTGGGTCGTTTTGCGAAATATCCACCCATGCTTGTGTATTGCCTGCTCCGCTGTTATAAGCGGCCAAAGCGGCATAGAAGTTCCCGGAAAAATATGATTCAAGCAAAGATAAATGGTAAGCGCCTAAGCGGATGCTGACCTCAGCATTGGTCAGGTCATCTTCAGTGTAATCCGCCGGCCACCCCATACTAGCAACCGTATCAGCAGCCGTTGCCGGCATCAACTGCATTAAGCCTACCGCCCCGGCTGAAGAACCCACAAACGGCTCAAACAGGCTTTCCTGGCGGATCAGACTCAGCAACACCAAGGGATGAATATCCATGGCTTCACTTACCGGAGCGATCAAAGCCCGGTAATATGCCCCAAAGCGGATATGATTGAAATAATCCGGCGCTGAAAGCGATGTAATATCATCCATACCTGCTATCGTCAGCACCTGCCGGGCAGCAAAAATGGCAGTCTGGTAGAAACCCATCTGTTCCATCATATTTGTTAACCGGTAGCTGTTGACCGCGTCACCAACCACAGCTTCTTGAACCTGATCGAACGCAATACCGGCTTGTTGGTACAGTCCCAAACGCCAGTAGGCAACCCCTCGCAGGTACGTACTATTCGATGCTAAATCTCCGGTAGAATCCAGATCAATGGAAGGATCGATCTGAAAAGTTTGCTGCATCCAAAGATCGGCGTTCGCCCGCTCCTGATCAAGATCATAGCCCAAGTCATATAATTCGCTTGCTAACCCCGGTGCTTGACCCAATAATAGTTCGCCTGCTCTAATGCTGTAGTAGTCACCCGGATCTGCAGATACGGCTGCCTGCCAGGCAGCTTGAGCACCGGCTGAATCGCCTTGAATGGCTAAGGTTTTCCCGATCCAAAGCTGACCGGCTGCCACCTCACTGCCATCTGCGGCCAAAGCCACGCAGCGCTGGAAGATCGTTAAAGCCGCCGGGTAATTTGCCAACCGGTATTCCATGATCCCGGCTAAAAACAAAGCCCGGTAGCTGGATTCATTTCCCGGATATTCGTCGATCATTCGCTGCCAGGTAGCCGAGGCCAGGTTCAAATCTCCGTTGCGTTCATAAATTCGTCCTGCCTCGAACATATAATCGGCAGCATTTATATCCGCCGGAGCCAAAGCGATGAAATCCAACAAGGTTTGGGCAGCATCTCCAAAAGCATCCATATACACCCATTGGGTCCAGGCTTTTTCATCCGATGCCATCGCCCATAAGGGGTTCTCGGGGTGTTCTTGGATAAGAATGTTGAACTGGTTTACGGCTTCTTCTGGCTGCCCAATTTCTCGAAGACTTACCCCAAGGTAAAAATAGACCGTGCCGTTATTATCCGGCGCTTGGGCTAGATAACGATTAAAGGCTTCAATGGCTAAGGAGTAAACCCCGGCATAGTAATCCACCAAACCTCGGGAATACTCATCCACAGCGATACCACCTTCAACTAACTGCACCAACCCCAAATAGGTATCATAGGATCGCGGAAAATTGTAAACCGAATCTTGCAACCGGGCGTAGGCTTGCTCGGGCATGGACATGGATAAATACACCTGAGCCATTCGGTAATTAACCGTAGCCCGCGTGTAATCACTGGTGGTGGCGTTATAAAGGTTATAGTAGGTTTGCAGGGCAGCTTCGGAGTCACCGATATTGACGAGTGTATCACCTACTTTTAAGTTGACCGAATCGGTATCGATCGAGTCGGGATATAGCAAGGCGGATTGGTAGGCGATCAAAGCATTGGAATAATCACTGGCCGCCGTGAAGGCATCACCTTGTTTTTCGTAGAGATAACCTTCCAATAAACCAGTAAAGAACGGGCGTGCCAGATCATATTGGGCAGCCGCAACCACATATTCCCCTGTCTGCATCAAGCATTCTGCCGAGAAGTAATGGGCGGGGCCAGCCGATGAGGCTTGAGGATATTGGCCAAATAAGGTGTTGAAGTAAGTTTGGGCACCGCTGCAATCATCCTGATCGTATTGGACCCGGCCCAATCCTAATAGGGATGCAGCTTGGATCTCGGCATCGACTGTTTGGGCTTGAGCCAACGTGAACAAAGAACTTGAATCCACATAAAAACCCTGCATCAGGGCAACATCCCCTTCGGAAATACGCACTTCAGGCAAGGGAGTTGGTGTGGGGGTTGGCGAAGGTTCGGGGGTGAAGGTTGGGGTAGCCGATGGTTCGACCAAACCCAAATCTTGCAAGGTCTGTCCAACAGCCGGGATGCTGCAAGCAGTACAGACCAGAATTAGTAACAAAGACAGGATGCGTTTGTGCATAGAAAACTTATACCGGAAGTAAGGAGAGATGTCAAGCGGGGTAAGATAGAAGGATGATGGGGTTTATCCATAGTTATTATCCAATTGTAAGGAGCGTTTGTTTGACATACACCCGACTCCATGTTAAACTTCTACTGCGGAAAGGGAAACGCCCTCAAGCCAGGGCGTTTTTTGACGCTTATTACATGAGAACCATTGAATGGGATTCCCCCTCTGCGGCTGTCCGCATGATCGACCAGCGAGGGCTGCCTGGCCGGTTCTCCCAAGTCACCTGTTTCCAATATCACGAGATCATCACAGCCATCCAAAACATGACCATCCGCGGGGCGCCTGCAATTGGCGTGGCCGGTGCGATGGGCATCGCCCTTGCCGCAGCTCACCATCAAGCCAGTACGATTGAAGAATTACAAACAGTCCTGCGAAAAATTGGTGAGGAGATCGCCCAAGCCCGTCCGACGGCGGTAAATCTGCGCTGGGCAGTAAAAAGAATAATGGGAGTTGTGGAACAATCCTATCCAAATCTGCCTGGTTTACGTGAGGCGGTCATCTCTGAAGCCCAACGCATGGCAGATGAGGATGTAGACGCCAACCGGCGCATGGCCGGCTTCGGAGCCGAGTTACTTAAGGATGGGGATGTCATCATCCATCACTGCAACACCGGGTCATTAGCGGCCGTCGATTGGGGCACCGCATTGGGAGCCATACGATTGGCCCACGAGCAAGGCAAAAATCTGCATGTTCTAGTGGATGAAACCCGGCCGCGTTTACAAGGCTCTCGCCTGACTGCTTGGGAATTGGAACAATACCACATCCCCTATGAGATCATCACCGATAATATGGCCGGTCATTTTCTCTACACCGGTCTGGCGAATAAGGTCATGTTCGGGGCAGACCGGATCGCTGCCAATGGTGATGTGGCCAATAAGATCGGAACCTATATGCTGGCTTTAGCTGCCAATGAAAATCAAAAGACCGTCCTTTGCGTGGCCCCATTTTCTTCCATTGATCTTAATACCCAAAATGGGGACCAAATTCCGATAGAAGAACGCGATCCTCGTGAAGTTTTAGGGTTATCCTTTGAAGGCGAACCTGTTTGCCCCGCTGACGCAACTGCCCGCAATCCGGCTTTCGATATTACTCCGTATAAATTGATCTCAGCCATTGTTACCGATCGGGGTGTTGCCTATCCCCCATTCGAAAATTCCCTCTCCAACTTATCCAAATCCCTTTAGGGAGGAACCACCTATGACCATTGTCTGCACAGGCTCCATTGCGTATGATTATTTGATGACTTTTCCCGGGTATTTCAAGGACCATATCCTTCCGGATAAATTGGAAAGCATCAGTCTATCTTTTTTAGTGGATAATATGGTCCGCCAACGCGGAGGGACTGCCCCAAACATCGCCTACACCTTGGCCCTGCTGGGGGATCGTCCGCGGGTTATGGGTACTGTGGGTGAAGATTTCGAAGATTACCGTACTTTCTTGGAAAGTCACGGTGTGGATACGACGTTTGTGCGTGTGGTTCCCGGTAAATACACCGCCTCATTCTTTGCAAATACGGACTTATCCAATAACCAGATCGCCAGCTTCTACAGCGGTGCCATGGCGGATGCAGCCCGCTTGCATATTAGTGACCTGTGCGCTGATCTGCCCGATATGGTGGTGATCTCTCCTAACGACCCCGTAGCCATGGATATGCTGTGCAAGGAATGCATTGATATGAAAGTACCTTACTTGTATGATCCAAGCCAACAGATCGTACGGGTCAGTGCAGAAGAGATCCGTTTTGGGGTATTAGGCGCCGATTCGTTATTCGTCAATGATTACGAGCATACTCTCTTGGAAAAACTGACCGGACTAAAAGACGAACAGATCCTGAAAGCTGTTCGCTTTATGGTGGTTACCCGTGGAAAAGCAGGCGCGACGATCTATGCTGAAGGTAAGCAATATCAGATCCCGGTCGTAGAGGAATTACAAACCCTCGATCCGACCGGCGTAGGAGATGCCTTCAGAGGCGGGTTCCTGCGCGGCTTGCGCCTTGGTCTGGATTGGCAAACCTGCGGTCAAATGGGCTCTTTGGCAGCTACTTACTGCCTTGAGCAGCGAGGTCCGCAGAACCATGAATATTCAACCAAAGAATTTGTCCAAAGATACCGGCAGCATTTTGATGACAACGGCGCACTGGATATTCTGTTAAAATAGTGATCTATGTTCTTATGGAGGAACCTGAATGAGCAATTATGATGTTAAAGATGAAAGTTTAGCTGAAGGCGGTCGACGTCGTATTGAATGGGCCGAACGAGAAATGCCCGTTTTGCGTTTGATCCGCGAACGATTTGAAAAAGAACGTCCCCTGGCAGGTATGCGTGTATCAGCTTGTCTACATGTTACAGCTGAAACCGCCAACCTGATGAAAACATTGCAAGCTGGCGGCGCTGATATCGTTTTAACCGCATCCAACCCATTATCCACCCAGGACGATGTGGCAGCTTCATTGGTCGCCAATGACGAAATTCCAGTATTCGCCATCAAAGGTGAGGCGAATACCACCTATTACAAACACATCCATGCCGCGTTGGATCACAAACCCCACATGACCATGGATGACGGCGCCGATCTGGTAACCACCATGCTCAAAGAACGGCGTGACCTTATCCCGGGTGTCGTTGGCGGCACCGAAGAAACCACTACGGGTGTCATCCGCCTGCGTGCTATGGCTGCCGACGGCGTATTATCTTATCCCATCATCGCCGTGAACGATGCCCTGACCAAACACTTCTTCGATAACCGCTACGGTACCGGCCAATCTACTTTGGACGGCGTGATCCGCGCCACCAACGTCCTCTTGGCTGGGAAGGTCTTCGTGGTTGCCGGATACGGTTGGTGCGGACGCGGTCTCGCCTCCCGGGCGCGCGGCATGGGTTCCAATGTGATCGTCACCGAGATCGATCCTTTAAAGGGACTCGAGGCGGTTATGGACGGCTACAGTGTGATGCCGATGGAAGAAGCCGCCAAGATCGGTGATATTTTTGTGACCGTGACGGGTGACTTGAATGTTATTGATGAACGCCACTTCAAGGTGATGAAAGATGGCGCAATCGTGGCCAATTCCGGACATTTCAACGTAGAGATCAATATCCCTGCTTTGGAGAAAATGTCCACCGGAAAACGTCTGGTGCGTCCTTTTGTGGATGAATACACCCTCAAGGATGGTCGCCTGATCCATATCTTAGGTGAAGGCCGCCTTATCAACCTGGCTTCTGCCGAAGGGCACCCCGCCAGTGTTATGGATATGTCTTTCGCCAACCAGGCATTATCCGCCGAATACATGGTCAAGAACAGCAAGACCCTTGCCAAACAGGTTTATTCCGTACCGGAAGATATTGACAAGGAAATTGCCCGCCTTAAGTTAGCTGCCATGGGTATCAGCATCGATACTCTAACCCCAGAACAAGAGAATTACCTTAACTCCTGGGAAGAAGGTACCTAAACCAGCACGTTCCAATAAATATAAAAATCCTGAAGGCATTTCGCTTTCAGGATTTTTTAATAACCACCATAAGTAATGGCCATATTCCCTAAAACCCCCCAGGAGGATTCAAACACCCCAATCGAGCGGTAATATACCCAGCCACCGTCCTGGATGACCACCTGGGAGGGGGTATATCCGATCACGATCACGGTATGTTCATTCAACGCCACGGTGGTAGTGTTGCCGGTGGAGGCGGCAGTATAGGAAACACCTGACCCGTAGCCGACGTGCCCCACGACCCATACGATCACCGGGTTACCCGCCGCGATGGATGCACGGATATCATCCCAAGACATCCAGCGCCGGTCATTAGCCGGCAAGCCGTAAGCTCGTAAAATTGCTGCCACCGGAGGGGCATGCACGCCATAATCTCCCGGGGGAATGGATGGAACCGTACCGTATGGGTTACCCACAAACCCAACCTCGGGGTCATCCGATGAGGGTATTTGGTTCAAGAACTCGGATTCACCAATCCCAACCCCGTAGAAATTTGCCCAATCCACTGCCGCCCGGGCTTCACAATCCAAACCAAAGGACTGGGTATGTCCGGTCATACCGGAAATCGTGTAGGAAGAAGGCAGCCCGTCATCACTTGGTGGGATGTACTCTTGTACATCGGTATTGGCGGGGCGAGGAATGGACGTTTCCGTATATGTCTCAGTCGGCTGTGGTGTATCAGTCGGAGTAGGTGTTGGGGTAGTGGTTTGAGTGGGGGTACGCGTGGGCGTATTGGTCGGTAATGGTTGGAAAGCGGTTGGCGTGACGGTGTATGTCAACGTGACCGATAAAGTCTCGGTCGGTGGTATGGCATACATGGGGCGGTAGGCTTGGTGTGATTGCCAGCTAAAGAATAGAACTGCTAAAACCGCTCCCCCTAAAAGAGTAACCGACAAAAACGAAACTAAACCCGATGCAGCCGGCGACAAGGGGCGACGAAGAAGTGTGGTGGTAGGATCAGTTGTTTCCACGCGTTATGGGGCAATTATATCAACGATTATGTAAATCCATTCCCCAAAAGGCTGACCATTTGGATCGTATGCCTGCCAGGCGCTGATAACTTGCCCCGTGGAATCAGATGCGGTAAATTGGATCTCAATCACCGCTGTACTTCCGCTAAGAGCAGGGTATAAGGCTTGTTCCTCCCCCGCTCCAAGCGATGGACCGGCAACCAAACGCAGCCGGTAATTTTCATCCCAATCACACGTACCCGAATTTTGTACTTCCCATTGCTTGATGATACTTTGCCCGGGTTCAACCGGAGTATTATCCGGGTACGTTACATCACTAATGAATACCAGATCATTTGTACAAGCTGTCGCTGCTGGGATTTCACTTGTCGCTTGAATTTGTGCGGAAACATTTTCAGCGGTTGGATTTCCGGCTGTCGGGGGATGGAAATAAGGAGTATCCTCAGCCCCCGGTGCTTGCCGCCCAACCCCTAAGGAACAACCGGTCAGTAACAACACAACTAGACCGGTTGAACACAATACCCAAAGGTTAAGCGGTCGACTCAAAGGATCACTCCTCAAAATCTCCTTCATCAGTGGTAGCACCAACTGTCAATGGAACATCTCCCCCCGTTGCCCGCCGGCGGATCTCCGTTTCGATCTCCAGGGCTAATGTGGCATTCTGGCGCAGGAATTCTTTGGCATTTTCCCGACCCTGTCCCAGGCGGATATCCTTATAGGAGAAGAAGGCACCGCGTTTGTCAACGATTTCCAATTGGGTGGCGAGATCGATGATATCGCCTACTTTTGAGATACCTTCGTTGTACATGATATCGAATTCAGCCGTCCGGAAAGGAGGGGCAACCTTGTTCTTGACAACGCGCACACGCACGCGGTTGCCGATGATCTCTGCACCCATTTTGATGGATTGGATCCGGCGCACATCTAGACGTACGGAGGCATAGAATTTGAGGGCTAAACCACCCGGAGTAGTTTCAGGGTTGCCGAACATGATCCCAATTTTCTGGCGGAGTTGGTTGGTGAAGATCACGGCAGTCTTTGTCTGGTTGATCGCGCCGGAGAGCTTGCGTAAAGCCTGGCTCATCAAACGAGCTTGCATACCCATCTGGGCATCACCCATATCCCCTTCGATCTCTGAACGGGGTACCAAGGCAGCCACTGAATCGACGACCACCAATTCCACCGCACCGGAGCGTACAAGGGTTTCAACGATCTCGAGGGCCTGTTCACCGGTATCCGGCTGCGAAACCAGGAGGCTGTTAATATCCACACCCAGGCGTACGGCATAAGCGGGGTCAAGAGCGTGCTCCATATCCACATAGGCAGCCGTCCCGCCCATTTTTTGGATCTCGGCGACCGTGTGCAGACATAACGTAGTTTTACCGGATGATTCCGGTCCAAAGATCTCTGTTACTCGGGCTTTCGGTATACCCCCCACACCAAGCGCCAGATCGAGGGATAACGATCCGGTTGGGATGGCTTCAACAGTCATAAGATGAGATTCGCCCATCCGAATGATCGCACCTTCGCCATAGCGTTTAACGATATCGCCGATGGCTTTATTTAGCACATCCCTGCGTCCATCATCGGTTGTGGGTCTAATGGTAGGAACAAGGGGTTCGGAAGATGCTGATTTTCGAGCCATAAGTTAATTCTCCTTAGGATCCAATAC
>DATMYN010000219.1:0-5906 GCA_035560875.1 Longilinea sp.
GGGAAGAAGAAACCATAGCAGGATATGCCATGACGATGACCTCAGATAATTACCTCATCATTACAGGCACCTATGAGAGTTTGGAAAATCGGATCTCGGATGTGTTTCTACTGAAGGTTGACATGCAAGGAAATGAGTTATGGAGGACCACCTACGGAGACCCCATACTGTATGAGGTTGGAGGATCCGTCATCGAAACATTGAACAACAACTACCTTGTCCTAACAAGTTCTGCTTACAGTCTTTATACAGGTGAATCGGGGGTAAACCTTCTCTTTTTCGATTTGAATGGGAATTACCTCCGGACAGAACAGGTTAGCACCAGGTATAGTATCAAGGCTCAAGCCATCCTGCTGCTTGAGGATGGTGGTTATGTTGTTACCGGTTCCATGATAAATTCATCTTTGAATACCTATCAAGTTATGCTGATCAAAACTGATGCGGATGGTCATATGCAGGATGAATCCCGATAAGTGATGAGGTTAATGTGAAATTATCATCGCTCCGTTGGCGTTTGCCTATCAGCTATGCCGCCATAGCTTTGATCACTGCGCTTGTTTTGGGTGGTATTTTGCTTTTAACCCTGCGGGATTACTATCGGGAACAAGAACGTACCTATCTGATGAATGGTGCTCGTTTGATGAGTACGGGCATCGCTGATCTGATCACTGAGGACCCAACCTCAAGTGATCTACAAATCTATCTTCAAAACCTCTCGTTCTTAATCCAGGCTCGGATCCGGATTTTTGATCTTGAAGATACCCTCATTGCTGATTCAGGTTCTCTTCAATCCCAACAATTCATTTACACCAATTTGAATCCTTTGGGGATGAGCGCCGATGTATTTCGCGAAGGTAGAGCTGAACGATATTCTTTTCAAGTGGCAATCAATATTTTGGATACTCCGCCTGATACAGAAGGCATGGGAAGTTACCCTGTGTTTTTACAGCAATTACCTACCGAAAACTCAATGTGCGGCTACGGACTAGCTACAGAGACTACCAATACACTCCAACATACCGATCAATCCGTTCTGGTGGATATTGTCAACACTGAAGGTCAGACAGTCGGATCCCTGGAGGTCTCTGAAGGACTGGCCTTTGGGGGAACCATCCTATCCAATGTTGCGGCTGCCTGGGGTGTGGCTAGTTTGGCAGCCATTCTGGTAGCCGTTGTGATGGGAATCGGGGTGAGTAAACGGCTGATCGCACCGCTTGGCGAATTAACTGAGGTTACCCGCCAAATGTCCAACGGGGATCTTTCCGCCAGGGTACATGGGATAACGAAAGATGAATTTGGCTTACTGGCTCGTTCGTTCAATGGCATGGCCGAACGGGTTGAAACTCTTATTCATACGTTGCGGGGTTTCATCGCCGATGCTGCCCATGAACTTCATACTCCATTGACCACCCTGCGGGTAAACCTTGATTTGAGTGTTGATGATGATCAAAATCGGGTGGAGTACCTGGAAACGGCTCAATCCCAGGTTCTCCGGCTGCAGGCTCTAGTAGATAGCCTACTGGACCTTTCGCGGATCGAAGCCGGTAAACTTACTCTCCAGCGGCTATCGATATCAAAAATTATTGTGGATAGTGCCTCCAAATATTTAGGATGTGCTTCTGCAGCGGGTGTTTCTCTACAGTTGAATTCAATTGCGGATGATATTTACATCAATGGCGACGAAATGCAGATCCGGCGTGCGATCAACAATCTTCTCGATAATGCGCTGAAGTTCACCCCGGCGAATGGGACCGTCTCGCTGCAATTGGATACTTACGATCAAAATATCCGAATTATCGTGAAAGATAATGGCGCAGGCATCCCTGCCGAAGATCTACCCTACATTTTCCGCCGTTTTCATCGCGGGCGCAATGCTGCAGGGTATCCGGGCAGCGGTTTGGGGTTGGCTATTGTCAAAGCGATCGTCGACCAGCATGGGGGTGAGGTGAAGGTAGAAAGCAGCCCGCAGGGGACTACGGTAACGATCCTGCTTCCCGGGGAAATGAGCAGTAAGCAGATAAGTAATTAGGACCTAAACACAATAGTTCATCAATCCCGCTGAACCTATACGTCTTCGATCTTTGGCCGGTACTGCAGAGCTTCTGCCAGGTGCATGGGGAGGATGGTCTCACTTTGCGCCAGGTCGGCAATAGTGCGCGCCAGCTTAAGGGTGCGGTGGTAGGCACGCGCCGAGAGCTGCATTTGCAGGGTGGCCGTTTTGATCAGGCTGCGGCCGGTATCATCCAAGGCGCAGTATTTACGGATCTCAGCCGGGTGCATATCGGCATTACAGGTGAGGGGAGTGTCTTTAAAACGCTCACGCTGGCGTTCACGGGCGGCTTCCACACGCTGCTGCACCACCGCCGAGGCTTCTCCTAACCGGTCATCGCTCAACTTTTCATAAGCCACCCGCGGCACTTGAATGTGGATATCGATGCGGTCCAGCAGCGGTCCGGAGATGCGTTTTTGATATTTGGTCACGATGGAAGCAGAACAGGTGCAGGCTTTTTGGGCATCCCCATAATACCCACACGGGCACGGGTTCATGGCAGCCACCAATTGGAAGTTGGCCGGGAAGGAGAGCGACCCGCTGGCGCGTGAGATGGTGACAACCTTGTCTTCCATCGGCTGGCGCATCACTTCCAGCACACGCGAACCGAATTCGGGCAGTTCATCCAAAAAGAGTACCCCGCGATGAGCCAGGGAGATCTCACCGGGATGCGGCCAGTTGCCCCCGCCGACCAAACCGGCGTGGCTGATGGTGTGGTGCGGGGCGCGGAACGGGCGGGCGCGGATGAGCGGTACTTCGGGGGGAAGCTGGTCGGCCACCGAGTAAATTCGGGTCACATCCAGAGCTTCGTCGATGGTCATGGTGGGCAATATGGAGGGAAGGGCACGCGCCAATAAGGTTTTCCCCGAACCGGGAGGGCCGATCATGAGCACGTTGTGCGAACCGGCGGCAGCCACTTCCAGGGCGCGTTTGACATGTTCCTGGCCTTTGACCTCACGGAAATCGGTCTGCACCCAGGGGATGATGCCGGTGGTATCCACCGGTTCTTGAGGGGCGATAGGTTCATGACCGGTCAAATGGGCTGCCAAAGCGACAATGGTATTCACCGGCAGCACTTCCAGATCGGGGATCAAGGCAGCTTCGCGGGCATCCATGGCGGGGACGAAAACCCGTTTAAAGCCCTGCTGGCGGGCAACGGCAGCCATGGGCAGTACGCCGCGCACATGGCGCACGCTGCCATCCAAGGAGAGTTCTCCGATCACCAGGCATTCATCCAGAGATTGAAGGGGTACCTGCCCGCTGGCGGCTAAAATCCCCAGGGCGATCGGCAAGTCGTAGGCTGGCCCTTCTTTGCGGACACTGGCGGGCGCAAGGTTAACCGTGATGCGTCCGCGCGGGAAAGAAAAGCCGGAATTCTTGATGGCGGATGCCACCCGTTCACGACTTTCTTGAACAGCGGTGTCAGGCAGACCGACAATGATCATGAAGGGCATACTAAAGGAGGAATCAACTTCGACCTCTACAATGACCCCATCCAGGCCGATCACCGCGCAGGATTTCACCACGGCAAGCATGCAAATAGTGTAGATGATAGGTGAAGAAATGTCAAATTAACGATTATCGAGGTTTTAGATTGTTGGTGTTAATAAAAAATCAGGGACGCATGTCTCCTCCTCGTAGTTTTCTACGGCATGCGTCCCTGAGTGGGAAAGAGCAAAGTTGTGGACTTTTATTTTACAACGTTTTAAAGAAAAAAGCAGTATCCGAAACGCCGTTGCTGGTCCAGTATCTGCGCCATGTTTTTGTGGCATGCAAGAAAGACGACCACAGCGGGGTAAGCGGTCCGGTGGCTTCCGTGCGCGAGTTGGGTGAATGTGACCGGCAGGGCAGGTATATATTGGCGTTATCGAGGATCAAAACCCCGCCGGGCTTGAGGCAGGTGATGGCGCCTAGCGCGCAAGCAGCTCGGTAAGTTCCATCCACCAACACAAAATCAAGGGATGCCTTGGCAATGGTTTCAACCACGGCGGTGTAGGGGGCTGTTTCCCCTTCCGGTCCATCGGCTTCGGTGCGTTGGCGCAGCAGCAAGGTGACGTTGTGGATGTCCTTTTCCGCCAGCATGCTTTCCACCTTTTTGAACCAAAGCGGGTTGTGGTCCACGCTGGTCAGCGTGTGGATGCGCGGGGCTAACCATACGGTCGAACGACCGGCGCCAAATTCCAGCCCGTTATCGCTGGGGGATAGATAGCCTTGCAAAAATTGGTTGGCTTCCGGGGTTAGCCAGGGCAGAACCGGGTTAGCGCTGCGGTAGGCTTTTTCCTGCAGACGGGCGGACAAATATCGAGGAGTCCAGTGAGAGAAACTGCGCATAGCCACTCAATGTCCTAGAAGCGGGTGTCTTGTTTGAAGGCGTTTTGGATCATGTTGTTATCAAACATGGTGCTGGTCTGTCCGTTAACGGCATATTGGTACACCGCGGCGGTGTAGATGCCGTTGAGGGTCGATTGCAGCAGCCCTACCAGCATCAATGCCAGTAAGAAGACCACGCACAATATAACGATGACCCAAATGGACACTGATTCGGCCATGAGCACCAGGGCTAAACAAGGGATGAAGATCAAGAACATGCCGAAGAAGATCAGTCCAAAGACTGTACCCAAGCCAAAATTACCGATGAGCTGTTCACCCCAGGTCTTCTTGAGTAATTCCACGCTGCGTTTAATGGCTGCGACCGGGCCAATGTTTTCCACGGCCAGGATGGGCACGACCAGGAAGGTGGCAACGTTCCAGGCGAATCCGACCAAAGAGATGATCACCCGCCCGATCGAGCCGCTTTTTTCCGAGATCATCCGTAGGAGCATGCCGACGGTGGCCGAGATCAGCGCATACCCTAATATGGGCATAAAATGGCTGCCGGCGATCTTGAAACCGTCTTTTACGGTCGGGTCACCGCCTTGTAAACGGATCAGGGCAGCCCCGACCAGGGCGGTGTTGGAATAGAAGATGACAATATATTGAAGCAGGTAAAAGACGAATAGGACGACGTAAGACATTACGCCGAAGCTGGATTCATCGAATCCGCTTGATATGGATGCCAGCAGGCTGGGAAGCAGCATGGCAAAGGATACGATCACCAACCCAATAGAGGACAGGATTGGGAAGATCACCAACTCTTTATCCATCTTTAATACGTTGGCGCTGGCTTTGACCAATTCCCAACTTGATTTAAGTCTATTCATATCGGTTGCTCCTGTTTTTTATTATTTTCATTGCTGCCAAAGAGCATAGACGGCCATGGAAAGCAGTCTACCGGCGCTTTGTTCTTTAAGGACGATCTCACCGGCGGTGATATGTCCTTTTTTCCCATGCATAATTTCTTCTACTGCATTGCCTAAGGTTAAGGCGGAGGCTTTAACCGCATAGGCGGTGAGGGAAATGAAGACAGGCTTTTCGGCCAATACCTCTCGGCAGGCATGCAGCAGGTTGGGCAGAACCTTATAAAATTCCCACACCTCACCTTTTGGGCCGCGCCCGAATTTGGGCGGGTCAAGGATCAAGCCTTCATACTTCACCCCCCGTCTTGCATCGCGCTCAATGAACTTTAGGGCATCATCCACGATCCAGCGGATGGGCTTATCAGCCAGGCCGCTGAGGGTTTGGTTCTCCCGCGCCCAGGTGATCACCTTTTTTGAGGCATCCACATGGGTAACGCGTGCACCAGCCTGAGCCGCTGCCAGGGTAGCCATGCCGGTATACCCAAACAGGTTCAAAACCTGCACTGGCCGGCCGGCTGTGCGGATCTGCTCACCGATCCAATCCCATTGAGCTGCCTGCTCGGGGAACAAACCGACATGCCGGGAGGCAGAAAGCTGCGCAAAACACTGCAGCCCTTTAT
>DATMYN010000220.1:0-10408 GCA_035560875.1 Longilinea sp.
TCATAGAATGGTAGCGCACGAATTCCATGACCTGGGCGGCAAATTCCTGGCCTTCGGTTGACCCGTAGCGCACACCCACGTGGTACATCAAATCGGCCAAGCCCATAATACCCAACCCGATGCGGCGGGCACGCAGGGCGGATTCTTTCAATTGCGGGACTGCTGGGACGTATTTGTTGGCGTCGACGACATTATCCAGGTAGCGGGTGGAAAGTTCGGTGCTTTGGCGCAGTTTCTCCCAATCCACCTGGTTATCCGCTCCAAGGTGCTGGGCGAGGTTGATGCTGCCAAGGCAGCAGTTCTCGTATGGGCCTAACCACTGCTCACCGCACGGGTTGGTGGCTTCCAACTGGTACAGGTGGGGGACGGGGTTGGAGCGGTTGGCGGCATCGATGAAAAGCACACCGGGCTCGCCGTTGTGATGGCCTTGGCGGACGATCTTTTCGAAGAGTTCACGCGCCCGCACACGGCGGTAAACCTTTAATGGCATATGCTGTTCGCGTGCCTGATCCAGGGTTCCTTCGAATTCTTTGTAATGCGGATCGGTCACGTCGGGGAATTTCAGATCCCAGCCGCCGTCAGACTCAACAGCACGCATGAAGGCATCCGTGATCCCGACCGAAATGTTGAAATTGGTGATCTGGTTCTCATCAGTCTTGCAGGTGATGAACTCTTCCAGATCGGGATGGTCCACGCGCAAGACGGCCATATTGGCGCCGCGGCGGGTGCCGCCTTGGGCGACTTCGCCAAAGGCATGGTCGTATACCCGCAGGAAGCCGACCGGTCCGGTAGCCTGTCCGGCGGATGATTTTACAAGCGAGCCCTTTGGACGCAAGCGGGAGAAAGAAAATCCGTTACCGCCGCCGGTCTGCTGGATGAGGGCGGCATCGCGCAAGGTTTGGAAGATACCGTTGGACTTGCGTCCCATATCGTCGCCGATCGGCAGGACAAAGCAGGCTGCCAGTTGACCTAAGGGAGTGCCGGCGCCGGTGAAGGTGGGTGAATTGGGGAAGAAGCGTTTGGTTATCAGCAGGTCGTAATACTGTTCCGCCAGGGGGATAGGATCGCCCCCGAATTCTTGCTCAGCCAGAGCGATGTGGTAGGCTACCCTCCAGAACATTTCCTCGATCGTCTCGGCGGGCTTACCATCCGGTGCGCGGCGCACATACCGCCGTTCCAGGACCTGACGGGCGTTATCGGTGAGCTCGATTTTTGGTAAATGCTTGGGTAATGGTGGGGTAGCCGGGATTGAGGCAGGCTTGGAATTGGCTGAGTGGCTAGACATGTACGCTTCTCCTCTTGAGTAACACTAATTTTCTAATAACCGGTCAATCTCATTCCGGATGGCGTGCAGGTCGTCCAGATGTAAATAGACAATGGCATAACGGATATAAGCAATGTGGTCCAACTGCTTTAACCCGGAGATCACCATATCACCAACCACACGCGAAGAAACCTCAGCTCTACCCAATTGTTGTAAATTGGTTTCGATGTTTGAGGCCAACAATTCAATAGCCGAAGCGGAAACGGGGCGTTTGGCGCAGGAAATGCGGATGCCGTGGATCAGTTTTTCCCGGTCGAATTCCTCGCGGGCGCCGTCGCGCTTGATCAAGAGGGGAGTTGTCAACACCGACCGTTCGTAGGTGCTGAAACGCTGGTGGCATTGTTCACATTCACGCCGGCGGCGCACACCCCCTCTGGCATCGTGAGTGGTGTCCAATACTTTTGTGTCATCGTTTTGACAATAGGGGCAACGCATGCTTTGTTTCCTCTCAATCCCTCACGATTTGATAACTAATCCCCCTTGTTGGCTAGAAGGGGGAGGGTGTTATGTTGTGTATAATACCCCCATATATGGGGGATAATTGCTTTCGGTACCGTATATTTACGTTTTTGATTTTAGCACAAATTTGCGAGTGTTGCAATACCTGTTCCATTACGGAAGGTATACGGGATTCTTAAAAAACGTTAATGATTGAAGAAATGTGGTGAAGATGTACATTTCTTGTTTGTTTTGTGGAGCACCTAGATGTGCTTCGCGGGGAGATGGCTGAAAGCCAGAGGGGGGGTATGGATGGGGAAGATAACGACGTTTGTTTTGTAGGGGTGCACGGCCGTGCGCCCCTACAACGACCCCGGTAATACCAACAAACGCAGATGATCTACCAATGGGTGGACACGTGGGTACTCTTTTGCGATGCCGGTAATGGTGCTCCCTCTGTCCTACAGGAGTAGGGGTACAGCGGGTGTTGGCAGGTTGGTTATCATGCTCAATGAAGCTGTGCCCAACCATCGATCATAAGAGCGTTTTGTAAGGGCACGGCGGTAGTACATGTGCAATTGATTAACTAAAACATAGCCGTGCCCCATATAGACAATGGGCACGACTATTTTGTAGAGAGGCTTTGATATGGTTCGTACCGTCGTGCCCTTACAAGAAAACAACGTTTGTTTTGTAGGGGCGCACGGCCGTGCGCCCCTACAACGACCCCGGTAATACAAAAAAACACAGATGATCTACCAATGGGTGGACACGTGGGTGCGCCCCTGCGATGCCGGTAATGCTGCTCCCTCTGTCCTACGGGAGCAGGCGGGAGAGGTTAATTAAAACAAAACCAGCCAGTACATTAACTGGCCGGTTCTGTTGCCGGGTGGGTCCAGCACCCAGCGATTCGAGGGGGGAGGGAACCAGGAATAACCTGGCAGGTTGGCAGAACCGGATTGGAGGAAATCCGGTCCTACCGGTCTTACGGCGAGTTTGAGCATCGACTGCGCCGTGGTGCGCAGCCGCTACCCTTGCTTGCCCCGTTCATCCTACTTGCGGTTACGCAAGAAGGCAGGAATATCAATAATGTTCGTATCAACCGTTCTTGGCGCAAAGTCCACCACCTGAGGAACACGATTCTCACGAGGTTCGTTCTGATCATACTGGCGCGGTTTAGGCGCAGCCGTCTCTTCTGGCCGCATAATGCGAGCCATGCGGGGGCGGGAGCCGGTTTGGTCAAAACCCGTGGCAATCACGGTGATACGCATATCGTCACCCATATTCGGGTCGATCACAGCGCCGAAGATGAGGTTAACATCCGGGTGGGCGGTTTCCTTGATAATGGCAGCCGCCTGGTTGACCTCGAAGAGGGTCAGGCTTGGGCCGCCGGTGATGTTGAAGAGGATGCCGCGGGCGCCATCGATGGTGATATCCAACAATTGGCTGGAAATCGCTTGTTCGGCGGCAAGGCGGGCGCGGTCTTCACCGGAAGCCCGGCCGACAGCCATAAGGGCTGCGCCGCCTTCAGACATGATCGTACGTACATCGGCGAAATCCAGGTTGATGAGACCGGGGACGGTGATGAGTTCGCTGATGCCCTGGATACCCTGGCGGAGCACGTCGTCAGCCCGCAGGAAAGCATCTTCCAGGCTGGCACGTTTATCCGAGATCTGCAGCAAACGGTCATTCGGGATGCAGATGAGGGTATCGGCGTGTTCCTTGAGCTTCTGGATGCCTTGATCGGCAGAATCCAGCCGTTTCTTGCCTTCAAAGGCAAACGGGCGGGTGACCACACCGATGGTGAGGGCGTTCACTTCTTTGGCGATCTGGGCAATAATGGGAGCTGCACCCGTTCCGGTGCCGCCGCCCATACCGGCTGTAACGAAGACCATATCGGAACCCTTGAGCACTTCGTACAGCTCATCGGCCGATTCTTCGGCTGCCTTTTTACCCATCTCGGGGTTACCGCCGGCGCCAAGGCCGCGGGTAACCTTATCTCCAATGCGAACCCGGGTGGGCGCCTTTGAAAGAACAAGCGCCTGGGCATCTGTGTTAACAGTAATAAACTCGATGCCGTTCAACCCTTCCTCGATCATCCTATTGACGGCATTGCAGCCGCCGCCACCGACACCAATAACCTTGATCCGGGCAAAGGATTCGGTAGGCTGTTGATAACTACTGCTATTTTTGGTTTCCATGGTTCTCCTCCAAGAACTTATTGCGTTAGGACGTTGCAATTTCTCGACGGTCCTCTCGGACCGGTTTGAACTACGGTAAGATATTCCTCAATATCTCTTTGAGCTTCTCGAGCCATTGGGAAGGCTCGTGGTGGGACTTCCTTCGGGAACCACCGCTGCTCAGTTGATCTGTGGTATCGCTCATCATGAGCGCCCAATACAATAATCCAATACTGGTGGAGTATGCCGGAGAGTGAAGTTGATCCACCAGACCGATCAAATTTTCAGGACGGGCAACCCGCACAGGTAAGCCGGTTACCTGGCTGGCCAAATTTCGCATGCCGGGCAGCAGGCTGGAACCGCCTGTCAAGATCATCCCGGCCGGCAAAAGTCCGTCATATCCCGAACGTTTTATCTCTTGCAGTACCATTACGAACATTTCTTCCACCCGGGCTTCAATGATGTGCGCCAGTTCTTTGCGGCTGATCTGCAAAGGCTGGTCATCTCCGAAGCCGCGTACGGTGAAGGTATCACCATCGGCGACTTCCGATTCGATCGAGTGGCCGTACTCTTTCTTGATCTCCTCAGCTTGCGAGGGGGGCAGGCGCAGGCCGGCAGCAACATCATTGGTGATGTGGTTTCCACCAACCGGCAGCACGGCTGTGTGCCATACATTCCCATCAATATAGATCGCCAGGTCGGTCGTCCCGCCGCCGATATCACAAACCGCTGCCCCCATGCTGCGCTCGTTGTCATTCAACACCACTTCAGCCGAAGCCAAGGGGTTCAACACGAATTGGACGGCTTCGACACCGCTGGCTTCAACACACTGGCGCAGGTTCTCAATTTGGGTCGAGCCGGCGGTGATGATGTTGGCTTCCACTTCCAAACGATACCCGTGCATCCCGATGGGGGTCTGGATCTCATCCTGCCCATCAATGGTGAAGCCACGTTGGATAACGTGCAGGATCTCACGGTTATGCGGGATGGCAACGGCTTGAGCGGCTTCAAGAGCACGCGAGATATCTTCTTGGGTTACAACCCCGCCGGTGATGCCCACAACACCCCGGCTATTGACCGAAGCGATTTGTGAACCGGCCAGGCTGACCAAAGCTGAGGCAATTTCGAGACCGGAAGAACGCTGCGCTTTTTCAACGGAGCGAGAGATAGCCTGAGATGCGGCTGCCAGATCGACTACGTTGCCGCGGCGAATACCGGCGGAAGGTTCGATACCCACGCCGAGTACACGCAGGTTATGTTCACCTTCCACCCGAGCTACCAGGGTGCAGATCTTTGTCGTGCCTACATCAATTCCTACAACGATCGGCTCGTCCATTTATGGCTCCGTCCGATAATACGGCGCATCCGGATGTACAACACTGATCATCACCGGTTGGATGCCGCGCCGGGTGAGTTCATCAACAATAGCCTGGTAGATCTGCATCTTTCGGTCCATATCGTTCAGGTCTACGCCCATATATACCGTCCAACCCGCTGGATCCGTCCATCCGAGCCCTTCCACCGGATCGTACACATAGGTGGTCAGACTGGGCATGCGTTGGTTGAGAACGGCCAAGGCGATCAATACATCACTCTGGATGTGGGGTGGCATGCCTTCTTCAGCCGTCAAATGCTGCAGTAAGGCGCCCATCAACCCGTCGTTACCCGCTCCATAGGGGAGCATGGCCAGGTCAAGGGGCGGATTGACCGTCGACTGCACGGTCAGGGGGGGAACCAGGTCACCGCGCGCATCGAACAACACACCTTCCACATCCAGCCAGGTTGTCTGTTCCGAGGTCACCCAGGCAATCACCGGCGTGCGTTCGGTGGCTGTCACAGTGATCTGGTTGGACAGACCAATTTCCACCCGGGGCTGGATCAATTCCGGGAAATTTCCACTTAGTGTTCTAATCACCTCTTTACGATCGATCGCAAATACCGGTGTGCCATCCAGGTTGAGGACGGCTTGGACTTCTTCCGCCGTCAGGCGGGTTAACCCGTTCACGGCGACGGCATTCACCTGCAGGGCAGGCGAAGTGGCTATAAAGATGATCAAAGCAGTGATCAAAGCCACCGCAATTCCGGAAACAGAGCGCCAACCCATACGCATGGCGGGTAAAGCGGGCAAGCGCATTTCAGCTCCCGGTGCACCCAGATTGTAGTAGATCTGCTTACGCGGGTGGGTGGTGCTCTTGCGCATAGCCGGATTAGCGCCTGCCACAGATTTTTGGCGGACCATTACCGGCGCCGATTGTACGGGGCGTTGAACGGTCTGGGCGGCTTGCTGCTGGCGCTCATCCAACGCCTTTTCACGCCGTAAGCGGGATTGCTCGGCGCGAGATGAAGGGCGTTGGGTACGGCGGTCTGTCATGCATCCCTCCGGTACTCGTGTTCAGTCCGATCACGATCAGCCTTGCGTTCCAACCCTAAGGCAACCAGGCGGTCTACCAATTCGGAATACGGTAGTCCGGTGGCTTCCCAAAGTTTGGGGTACATGCTGATCTTGGTAAAACCGGGGATGGTATTGACCTCATTCAGGTAAACCTCACCGGTATCTTTATCAAGTAAAAAGTCAACCCGGGCCATACCGGCCACATCCGCAGCGACGTAGGCGTTCACCGCCAACTTTCGCACCAGATCCGCTTGCGCATCGGTGATCGGGGCGGGGATGAGAAGCTGAGAGGATTCATCCATGTATTTGGCGGTGTAATCGTAGAAATCGCCGCCGGGGATGATCTCACCGGGGATGGAAGCCTTTGGATCATCATTGCCCAACACCGAAACCTCGATCTCACGCGCATTCAAACCGTGTTCGATGAGGATGCGGCGGTCAAAGCGGCACGCTTCCATCAATCCTTCACCCAGGTCGGAGCGGTTACGGCATTTTGTGATCCCAACCGAAGACCCCAGATTGGCGGGTTTTACGAAGATCGGATAAGTGCTCAGGGCTTCTGCTGCAGCTATCGTCTTTGCCATGTCGCTGGTGATATCAGCCCGGTTCACAATGATGGACGGGACGACCGGTATGCCGTGGGTGCGCATGATATCTTTGAATATGGATTTATCCATACCTACCGATGATCCAAGCACTCCGGCACCTACATAAGCCATATCAGCCATTTCCAATAAGCCTTGCAGGGTGCCATCTTCCCCGAAAGTACCGTGCAGAACCGGGAAGATGATATCCAACTCGGCAAAAGCCTCTAAACGATCCGAACGAAGGGCATACAGGGTATGGTCGCCGGGTTCATGGCGTAAGGTTACCGGGAATAAACGTTTGGTATCGCCCTTTTCGAAGGCTTCCAAGGGATGGTCACCCGAAAGCCAGCGGCCGTCGTGGGTGATACCGATCTCGGTTACGATGTATTTTTCAGGGTTCAAAACGGATAGAACCGAGCGGGCAGACATGAGGGATACCTCATGCTCGCCAGAGCGGCCACCGAAGAGAACGCCTATGCGGATCTTTCCGTTCATTACCTGTACCTGTTTTCTGTAGAGTGATCACCGGATGACCATTCACCCAGTAATTCGATTTCAAGTTCCAGTTCTACACCGCTCTTCTCAGCAACTTTCTTGCGAGCCAGATCGATGAGGTTGTAAATATCTTGAGCCGTGGCATCAGCGTGGTTGACGAAGAAATTGGCATGCATACTGCTGATCTCTACTCCACCGATGCGGGTGCCTTTCAACCCGGCGTCTTCGATAAGGCGACCGGCATGATCACCGGGGGGGTTCTTGAACATCGAACCCATGCTGGCTCCGGGTGGCTGGGTATTGCGGCGGCGGGTGTTGAATTCATCCATTTTTTCCTTCACCGCTTCAGGCGTACTGGGGGTTAAGCGGAATTCTGCGGTGAGGATCACGGCCGGTGTTTTTTCTCTTTTTAAGATACTTGTCCGGTACCCATAGCCCAGCTGCTCGGGGGTCCATTTCACCTTGCCGTTCATAAGGTGCAAGATTTCTGCCAGAATCAGGTTACTGGCGGTATCAGATCCATGCGCGCCCGCATTTCCGTACACTGCCCCGCCAACGCTGCCGGGGATCGTGGCTGCCCATTCCAGTCCGGATAGACCGCGTAAGGCGATCTGGCGGGCTATCAGACCAAAATTGGCGCCTGATTCTGCCCACACATACGGCTCACCATCCACGGCGTGCACCTTGATCGTATGGGCACGGTTATGGATGACCAAACCGCGTAACCCCTGGTCACTGATCAGCACATTCGAGCCGCTGCCCAGGATGGCATAGGGGATGTGGTTATCCCAGACGATGCGGACCGCTTTTTCCAACTCTTGCGCGTCATTGACAACTAAAAAGCCGTCCGCCGGACCGCCCACATGGGCGGTGGTGTAATTTGCCAGGCGCACGTTCTCTTGCACACGGCTGCCAAAGGCATCTTTTATGGCTCTTAGGTTGCTGTTTCCTGTGTTCATCATTACCTTGATCTTAAAGTTTCTCGATGCGCTTGATTACGCGGTTCACGAGATCTTCTTTGATTTCCTTCTTCTCTACCACGATGACTTCCATCACTTTGCGGTCATTGGGCAGGGGAGCAGGCTGGCGAACGGATTTTTTCAGATCCATTCTCAATTCTTTCACCAAGACATCTGTTTCAAGCATTACGGACCTCCTCTTTGGAGAGCGCTTTTAGAACAGTTTTTGAGATATTATCTGCATCTCCGGCTGAACAAACCAACAGCACATCGCCGGATTTGAGGGAATTGACCAGGTAAGCACTTACATCATCCAGAGCCGGGATATAGCGGGCATCCGGATGGAACATCTGCTCAACAACCTGATTGGCCGTAAAACCATTGTCTTTTTCGCGGGCCGCATAAATGGCCGTAACGATCAGGTGATCTGCCTGCCCAAACGCTTTGACAAATTGGGGCAGCAGGCTTTGGGTGCGGGAGTAGGTATGCGGCTGCCAAACCACCCATATATGCCGGTCAGGGTAGCGGCTGCGGGCGGCTTCCAGAGTGGCTTTCAACTCGGTGGGGTGGTGGGCATAATCATCGATAATGGTTACACCACCGGCTTCGCCGAGGATATCGAAACGGCGACCGGTACCGGTAAAGGTGCCCAGCGCTGAGGCTGCCGGTTGTAACGGCAGGCCAAGTTGATGGACCGCAGCCAAGGCACCCAACGCATTGCGGACGTTGTGAAGCCCGGGAACCTGCAGATCGACAATGGCTAATTCCTCATGCTCCTGGAATACGGCCCGGAAAGAGTAGCTGCCTTTCTCGTTCACCTTTATATCCAGAGCTTCATAGGCACTGCCATACTCGACCCCATAGCTAAAGGCGTCGATGCTTTCAGAAGTAAAAAGCTGAACCACGCGGGCGCCTTTATTGTCCTGGCAATACAGGAGCTTTCCACCGGGTTTGATCAGACGAACAAACTGCGAGAAAGCCTCCAAATAGGCTGAATAGGATGGGAAGCAGTCCGGGTGGTCGTGTTCCACATAAGTCACTATGGCAACCTGCGGGTGCAATCCCAGGAACATCCGGTCGTATTCATCGGCTTCGATGACAAAATATTTTCCGGAGCCGTGATGGGCATTGGTGCCAAGGTTCTCTGAGACACCGCCGATGACGAAAGAAGGATCGAGCCCGATCTCATGCAGCATCCAAGCGGTCATGGCTGTGGTCGTGGTTTTCCCATGCGTTCCGGCGATGGCGATGCAATCGTACCCATCCAGCATGCGGTCCAAGAATTCGGATCGTTTCAAGACCGGAATACCCGCCTGCAATGCCGCTTTTACTTCGGGGTCATTATCGGGGACAGCGGAGGAGCGCACGACCAGATCAGCTCCTTGCAGAAGCGAGGGGTCGTGACCTTCGCAGACCTTTACGCCGATTTTTACCAGGTCAAGCGCCAAAGCCGAAAGCTGCCGGTCGGACCCGGTGACCTTTACGCCGCGTTCCACCAACACTCTTGCCAGAGCGGATAAGCCAGTCCCACCGATACCGATGAAATGGACCTGGTTCATCATACGAAAGCTCCCAACACGAACACAAAAGCGATGGCAATGGCGAAATACAAACCGGGCGGTGTGAGGATCTCCGGCGGTAATTTGCTGATCATAGCTAAGGCTTGGGCACCCACCACTGTATTGGCGTCCGGTGCAGTGATAATTGAAAATGGGTAGCCGGCTTGGTGCAGGTAATACCAGGCTGTCCCAAAGATCAGATATCCGTTCATGGCGCCAAAGGCTAAACCCCAAAAGACATCTCTGATCCGGCTGGGGGGAACGGCCTTGATGGCGTTCAACTTGGGCAGGCTGGGAGTGATGTAACCCAGCACGGTAATGACCACTAAGATCCCGAAGCGGATGAAGAACTGAAGGTTGGGGTTGATCCCGGCCAGCATGGTGCTGTAATTGGGTACGAACTCCTCGAACAAGGTGTTAAGGAAGATGGCAACCACGGCGCTCAGGGCGACCAGGAATTCTTTGGTGCGCCCA
>DATMYN010000221.1:0-7474 GCA_035560875.1 Longilinea sp.
GTATGCCCGGAATTCCGCTTTGCCAAAAAACTGGCAGTATTTTGTGATAGCTGCCGTCAAGGTTGTCTTTCCGTGGTCAATGTGTCCCATTGTTCCCACGTTCAGATGCGGCTTGTTTCGCTCAAACTTCTGCTTCGCCATGTGCCTCTCCTTATAAGATTTCCGAAATTAATATTATGAGTTCAATACTTTTTCCGCAACCGAGGCTGGTACGGGGGCGTGGTGATCAAATTCCATCGAGAAAACACCTCTACCCTGGGTTGCCGAACGCAGCTCAGTAGCAAATCCAAACATCTCAGCCAGAGGGATCAGGGAATGGACTGCCTGGGCATTGCCAACACGCATTTCAGTGCCTTGAATAAGACCGCGCCGGGAATTTGCCTGGCCTAATGCCTCACCCAAATATTCCTCTGGAACAACAATTTCCACTTTCATGATCGGTTCAAGCAGTACCGCGGCACCTTTTTGAATGCCTTCGCGGAAGGCGAAAATGGCAGCCATTTTGAACGCCATTTCACTTGAATCGACTTCGTGGTAGGAACCATCTTGAAGCACTACCTTAAGATCGGTTACCGGATAACCGGCCAAGACACCCGTCTCAACCGCTTCGCGGATACCTTTTTCGACCGCCGGGATGTATTCACGCGGGATTGCTCCGGAAACGATCTTGCTTTCAAATTGAATACCAGTACCGCGTTCGAGGGGTTCCATATCGATGACCACATGACCATATTGGCCGTGCCCACCGGTTTGTTTGGCATATTTATAATCCACGTCGCGTACAGCCCGGGTGATGGTTTCACGGTAAGCCACACGTGGACGACCAATGTTGGCCTGTACCCGGAATTCCCGCAGCATACGGTCCACCAGTACATCCAGGTGAAGCTCACCCATACCTTCCATAATGGTCTGACCGGTATTTTCATCGGTATGGACGCGGAAGGTGGGATCTTCTTCGGATAACCGGCGCAGGGCTTCGTTCATTTTTTCCTGATCGGCGGAGGTCTTCGGTTCGATGGCAACCTGGATGACCGGTTCAGGGAAGGTAATATTTTCCAATACGACCGGATTGGCGGAATCGCACAGGGTGTCACCTGTAAAGGAATCTTTCAAGCCGAGGACTGCGCCAATATCGCCGGCACGTACTTCGGTAATATCTTCACGACGGTCGGCATACATTCGAATGAGGCGACCAATGCGTTCTTTGCGGTCTTTAACTGAGTTATAAACCATGCCGCCCTGGGTAACCACACCGGAGTAGACCCGGAAGTAAGCCAACCGGCCGACATACGGATCTGCAACGATCTTGAACACCAATGCGCTCATGGGAGCATCGTCATCGGTGGGGCGGGATACTTCAACGTCTTTTCTTGGGTCAATGGCGACAATGGCCGGAATATCCAATGGAGAAGGCAGGAAATCAATAACGGCATCCAGTAAGGGTTGGACGCCTTTATTCTTTAGTGATGAACCGCAAAAAACCGGGTTAGCGGTGCCGTGCAAAACGGCTTTGCGTAACGCGGTTTTAAGTTCATCGATACTTAATTTGTCACCTTCAAGGAATTTAACGGTAAGCTCATCGTCTAATTCGGCGATGCGTTCAACCAGGATAGCTCGAGCTTCTTCTGCCTGCTGGCGCATATCTTCCGGGATATCTTCTACCCGCGGGTCTCGCTCGGATACTTCGTCCCAATAGATCGCCTGCATGGAAAGCAGATCAATGACCCCTTTAAACCCAGCCTCGCTGCCAATGGGAATTTGCATCGATAAGGGATGGGCGCCTAAGCGTTCACGGATGGAGTCAACCGTCATGTCATAGGATGCGCCAATGCGATCCATCTTGTTGGCAAAACAAATGCGGGGTACATGGTACCTGTCTGCTTGCCTCCAAACCGTTTCGCTTTGCGGCTCAACGCCTTGGGTGGCATCAAACACCACGACCCCGCCATCAAGCACCCGCAGAGAACGTTGAACTTCAGCAGTGAAGTCAATGTGCCCTGGGGTGTCAATAACATTAATGGTATATCCCTTCCATTCGGCTGTCACCGCCGCTGAAACGATGGTGATGCCGCGTTCCCGCTCTTGCACCATCCAATCTGTTACGGTGGTGCCATCATCAACCGAACCGATACGGTATGTTTTACCGGTATAAAAAAGGATACGTTCTGTAGTTGTAGTCTTACCGGCATCAATATGGGCAATAATGCCAATATTGCGATACCGCTCGATCGGAATACTGCGGGTCATAATAAATTACCTAGTGTGTTAAAGTTCAGAATAAAATAATTAAGCGTGAGCTCCTAAAGGCGGTAATGAGAGAAAGCTCGGTTTGCTTCGGCCATCTTGTGGGTCTCATCACGTTTGCGAATAGAGGCGCCTTGGTTATTAGCTGCATCCAGGATCTC
Source organism: Longilinea sp. (assembly GCA_035560875.1). Taxonomy (GTDB): domain Bacteria; phylum Chloroflexota; class Anaerolineae; order Anaerolineales; family Anaerolineaceae; genus DATMYN01. The sequence continues at coordinate 2,406 of DATMYN010000221.1, forward strand.
GCCGGAAAGTTTTTCGGCAAAGGAATGACCTGTGCGGGCTTTGGCAGAATCAACCACCCAGCGCATGGCAAGGGTGAGTCGGCGGTCTGACGCTACTTCAATAGGGACCTGATAGGTGGCGCCACCCACACGACGTGGGCGGACTTCCATTTGTGGGCCGACGTTTTTCAAAGCCTGCTCGAATACCTCGAGGGCTGGGCGGCCAGTGTTCTTTTCGACAATTTCGAACGCATCATACACAACCGTGGCTGCTACGCTTTTCTTGCCGCGGCGCATGATACGGTTAATGAAGATCTGGACATTCACATTGTTATAGCGGATATCGGGCAAAACTTCCCGATGCTCTGGTTTCGTTCGTCGCATACTACCTTCTCCCTAAAATGTAATCTTAGGCCTTAGGGCGCTTAGCGCCATATTTGGAACGGGCTTGATTCCGTTTGGCCACACCGGTGGTATCCAGCGCACCACGCACAATATGATAGCGGACACCTGGCAGGTCTTTGACACGACCACCGCGCACCAATACTACGGAGTGTTCCTGTAACTGGTGACCTTCACCGGGGATATACGCTGTAACCTCGACACCGTTGGTAAGACGCACACGAGCGATCTTGCGCAGCGCTGAATTTGGTTTTTTAGGGGTCATCGTGCGCACCACCGTGCACACGCCGCGCTTCTGAGGAGCGCCTTTTAACTGCTTGGTGCGACGCTGGCGTACGGTGTTAAGGGTGTACTGCAGCGCAGGCGCCTTGCTTTTGACATTCTTTGTCACACGGCCTTTACGGATCAATTGGTTGATGGTTGGCACGTTCCTTCGCCTCCAAATAAAATCTATGGCGTTCTACGCCAGAAAAATTTCCAACAAGGAAGGCCATCGAGTGCAATGATGGCCTACCTAAAATGACAGACAACTGCCAGCTTACGGTTCAGCCTATAAAAGGGCAACGGTCGGCCATTATAACATGGCCTTTCCGGTGCGTCAATGCCAGATTTAGCCTAAACTATCCAGATCGGCGCCCAGCCCTAATAACCCTGTTTCCAATTTTGGTGGGCGGACACGCTCTTCATCTTTACCAAAGCGGATCACCTCACCCGTATCCAATTCAGCCTCAACGGCAAGGCCAAGGCTTTGCAGCTCTTTGACCAACACCCGGAAGGATGCCGGTAAACCGGGTTCTTCGATCGGTTCACCCTTGACGATGGCTTCATATGTGCTCACCCGTCCGGTAACATCATCCGATTTCACGGTCAGCATTTCCTGAAGGATGTATGCAGCGCCGTAAGCTTCCAACGCCCACACTTCCATTTCACCAAAGCGTTGTCCACCGAACTGGGCTTTACCACCCAGAGGCTGCTGAGTGACCAAGCTGTATGGGCCGGTTGAACGGGCATGAACTTTATCTTCCACCAAATGGTGGAGCTTGAGCATGGTCATTACACCAACGGTAACCGGTTGGTCATACTTTGCTCCGGTTTTACCGTCACGCAAGACCTGTTTGCCCAAGATCGGCATTGGATCGCCGGTATTATTTGTAATTGCTTCGGCGGTATGGCGGATATCGGGGTCTTTGAAATTCTTGGTTTCAATACCGCGTTGTTCAAGCCACAGGCGCAAGCACAAGTTTACGGTTGTAAGATCTTTCTCGACCAAGCTGGCCGATCCGATCGGTAAACTTTCAAATTGTAAGATCACGTTCGGGTCGGCGCCTTGTTCGACCAGCCATTCCCGAACCACTGCATGGCGGGCGTAATCGATGCTTGAGGTCAATTGGTATACATCGTAGCCACGATTACCGAGCCATTGCTCAAGGTAGACCAGGCGGACCTCATCATCATCCTTGAAGGTTTCAGAGGTGTAATCCTCTTGCGTCTTCACCCATTCCCAGGCACGTTCACCGACGATATCCCAGGCGTAATCGACCATCCAAGCCCGAGCCAGTTCGGCTTCGATCTCAGCTTCGTTAGCGCCATCGAATACCGGGGTAACTGCCCTAAAGCCCAAGCGGCTGGCAGCCCAACCCAAATGGGTCTCAAGCACCTGGCCGATATTCATACGACCGGGAACGCCGAGGGGGTTGAGGATGATATCAACGGGAGTGCCATCGGCTAAGAAAGGCATATCTTCCACGGATACGACCCGGGAAACAACACCCTTGTTACCGTGGCGGCCGGCCATTTTATCGCCGGCAGTGATCTTGCGCATCTGAGCAACGCTGACACGCACCATCTTATCCACACCCGCCGAGAGGTCAACATTGTCCTCACGGGTGAAGACCTTCACCTCGACCACTTTACCGCGCTCGCCGTGGGGCATGCGCAGAGAGGTATCTTTAACATCGCGGGATTTTTCACCGAAGATCGCCCGCAGGAGGCGTTCTTCAGGGGTAAGTTCTTTTTCACCTTTCGGGGTGATCTTGCCGACCAAAATATCATTCGGGCCGACTTCAGCACCGATGCGGATAATGCCGCTTTCATCGAGGTCACGGATGGCGTCTTCACCAACATTGGGGATATCACGCGTGATCTCTTCAGGACCAAGGCGGGTATCGCGTGCCTCGACCTCATATTTTTCAATGTGGACGGATGTGAATCGGTCTTCTTGAACCAGACGTTCCGAGATCAAGATGGCGTCTTCAAAATTTCCACCTTCCCAGGAAACAAAGGCGACAACCACGTTCTGGCCAAGGGCCAGGTTGCCTTCCACGGTGGAAGAGGAATCCGCCAGAATATCACCCTTATGGACGCGCTGGCCTTTGACAACAGCCGGGCGCTGGTCGATACAGGTGCTCTGGTTGGAGCGCTGATATTTGCGTAACAAGTACTTGCGGATACCGCTGGCAGATTTTACGGTGACTTCGCGTCCGGTGACGGAAACGACTTCGCCTTCTTCATCGGCAACCAATACCTGCCCCGAGTCCATGGCGGCGCTGCCTTCCATTCCGGTGGAGATGAGGGGGATATCCGGGATGACCAACGGGACGGCCTGGGCCTGCATGTTGGATCCCATCAAAGCCCGGTTGGCATCATCATGCTCCAGGAAGGGGATAAGGGCGGCGCTGATACCCACTACCTGATGGGGGGCGACATCCATATAGTTGATCATGTCAGGACCGGCGATGATGAAATCGGAGTGGTGCCGGCAGGAGATCCGTTCGGCATCGAATTCCATCTCATCGGTCAGGGGAGTGTTCGCCTGAGCGATCATATATTTATCTTCAGCATCGGCTGAGAGGTAATCTACGTCTTCAGTCACGAACGGGGTAACAAATATGTTGGCGTGATCGGTTTTCTTCAACTTGGGCAGCATCGCTTTGGTGATGCGTTCACCCTGGTTGACGATCACTTCTCCGGAAGAGTCGGTTAGGGTCTCTTTGGAGAGACGCCCCACCAGACGTTCGTCCTTTGGAGAAAGGGCTTTGGCCACCCGGCGGTAGGGGGTTTCGATAAAGCCGTATTCATTGACCCGGGCATAAGAAGCCAGACGGCCGATCAAACCAATGTTCGGGCCTTCCGGGGTTTCAATAGGGCAAATGCGGCCGTAATGCGAATGGTGGACATCGCGGACATCAAAGCCGGCCCGCTCTCGGCGCAGACCACCAGGACCTAAAGCGGAGAGGGTGCGTTTGTGGCGCAACTCGGCTAATGGGTTGGTTTGGTCCATGAACTGAGAAAGCTGGCTCGAGCCGAAGAACTCACGCAGGGCAGCTACCACCGGGCGGATATTTACCAGACTGACGGGTGACACCTGATCCTGGTCACGGATGGACATACGTTCTTTGATCACGCGTTCCATACGGCGCAAACCTATGCGCAGTTTATTCTGGATCAATTCGCCAACGGTCTTGACGCGGCGGTTACCCAGATGGTCGATATCATCTTTATCTTCGACCTCATTGTTGATCTGGATCATGCGGCGGATCAAGTAGACAATATCCCATTTGGTCACCGTGCGGTGAGAGACGGGGATGTGCTCGGTGAGGTCAAGTTTTTGATTTAACTTGTAGCGACCCACGCGTTCCAGGTCATAATGGCGTTGATCAAAGAGTTGTTCCTCTAAGAATTGACGGGCATTATCCAAGGTAGCTGGGTCACCAGGGCGCATACGTTTGAAGAATTCGATCAAGGAAGCTTCGGCAACCGATCCACCCGCCGGTAAATCCCAGGCAGGTTCCTGGCGGAATGTTGAGGTAATGAACATCCGCTCGGTGTTGTTGTCGATATCATTGAACAAGGCCAGGATCTCTTCATCCTTGCCGGTTTTGATCGGTGTGTCGATAAGACCATCGGAAACGGCAGCCAGGGCACGCAGGAAAATGGTGATGGGTACCGTGCGTTTGCGGTTGAATTTTAGAATGATGTAATCATTCTTGCGGGTCTCAAATTCCATCCAGGCGCCGCGATCGGGGATCAACTTGGCCATGGCCATGCGGCGGCCGGTGGCGCGGTCTTGAGGGGCTTCAAAATAGACACCCGGGGAACGGATCAACTGGGAGACGACCACACGTTCGGTACCGTTGATGATGAAGGTACCCTTCTCGGTCATCTCAGGGAAATCGCCCAGGAAGATCTCGGACTTGATCGGTTGGGGAACATCCGGGCCGGCCAGAAGGACATCCACATATAAGGGGCTGGCATAGGTTAGATCGCGCTCCACGCATTCTTCCATGGAATGTTTGGGGTCGCCGAAGCGGAATTTTAGATCCCAATCTTTTAGTTCTGGGGCGCGGCTGGGGAAGAAGAGTTTCATCCCCTTGTTATAACTTTCAATCGGTGAAATCTCTTCAAATAAGTCTTTGAGACCCTCGCGTTTGAGGCGCTCAAAGGATTCAAGTTGGACTTCAATTAGGTTGGGTAAGTTAAAAATAGTAGGGATACGGGCATATGACTTGATCGGAAGTTGAGAAGGCATTTGGCTCTCCTGAAAACAGAAACCCGATAATCGAGCTTAAATAAGTGCTTAGCATCCAAGCCATGGATGCGCAAATTTTGATTATATCAGCGGTATTGGGAGGGGTCAAGGGGGAAATTAACTTGGCTCCTAAACAGTGACCACATAGAATACCATACTT
>DATMYN010000222.1:0-3718 GCA_035560875.1 Longilinea sp.
GAGCAAACCTTATCCGACATATTTTGCATGCAAATTACGCGTTGATCTTCAATTGATCGCGAATAGATAAGTACGTTTACATCTTGGGATGGAATATCTTGATAATCTCCCTGCAGAAGGGCTTTATTACTCTGGCGGGCATTCATAATCCGCCTGTAATAGGATAACAGAGAGTGTTTATCCTTCTCTTGGTCAGCCACATTGATACCAGCAGAGAAATTGGGGTTTACCGGCAGCCAGGGAGTAACCGGTGGGGGACAAAAACCCGCCTGGGGCGCGTTTGACCACTGGTGCGGCGTGCGGCATTTATCCCGCCCTTCGTGCGCCCCTACCTGAGCCGCCTGCTCCGGAGCAGAACCCATCACGCGCTTATCCAATTCAAAATAGCGCAATGCCAGGGAATCGCGGAATTGCATGGGGTCACTAAACAGATAATCGCTCATCCCGATCTCTTCACCGTTATATAAAACCGGGGTGCCTTTCAGACCCAGTAACACGGCCAAGTTCACACGGGCAATAGCCTCATCGTGGATACCATCTCCATACCGGTTGAGCATACGCGGTGAATCATGGTTCCCCAATGTATTACACGGCCAGGCGCCTGGCGGTAATTCAGGAAGACGCTCGTTTTGGTTACCACGTACATTTTCAGGCGTTAGGTGCTCAAGCCGCATCAGGGGGAAATTAAACACAAGCTGCAGTTCATCATCGCCGCTGCCATAAAAGCTTAAGGAATCTGTTTCACCGATCAAAACCCGGTCAGCATACTCATCCACAACCTGGCGGAGCTCTTTCATCAGCTCATGTACGCCGGGCTGATCATATTGATTATGGAAGATGGCGTCAAAGTCAGCCATTACACCAAAAAAATCTTCCGGAGTGCGCACTTTTCTTGACCGGCGGTAAAGTTCATCCTGGTCCAAGCCTGAATCCTGGTCAGCCCAATCTTCGCGTTCGAAGATTGTCCCAACCGCGTCCAACCGGAAGCCATCCACCCCCCTATCCAGCCAAAACCGGACCACATTCCACATAGCCCGGCGTACTTCCGGATTGTGCCAATTCAGATCTGGCTGTTCTTTGAAGAAATAATGGTAATAATATTCCTGTGTTTTTTCATCCCATTCCCAAGCCGAACCCCCAAAGGTTGAGTCCCAATTGTTTGGGGCTTGTCCATTTTTAGCCTTTTTCCAAACATACCAATCGCGTTTAGGGTTCGAACAGCTTGATCGGGACTCAATGAACCAGGCGTGTTGATCAGAGGTGTGGTTTAGAACCATATCAAGGACTACCCGAATCCCGCGCTGGTGGCAGCCTTCCAGGAATTGGTCAAAATCCGCCAATGTACCATATTCAGGAGCCACATCGCAGTAATCGGCCACATCATAGCCGCAGTCTACATTCGGACTGGGATAATGCGGTGAAAGCCATACAGCTCCAATGCCTAATTCCTTTAAATAATCCAACTTGGAAATCATCCCCTTAAAATCCCCGATCCCATCACCATTACCGTCGCAAAAACTGCGCGGATAGATTTGATAAAAAACTGCTGTTTGCCACCATTTCATGTTGTTCATTTCCTCCATGCACGTAGTTGGTGTAAATTATACCCGCTTCGGATTAGCGGCTTATTGGAAAATTACCGCAATTCCGCCAACAAGATCTCCCCATTTTCTCCGGTAATATGCACCTCATCAAGTTCATTCCAACGCATTTCTGGCAGCCAAGACTGAATGCGCAGATAATTCTCACTCAACCCTTCCATCAACCAGCCGCGTTCATCTTGTTGGATGACCCTTTCCCATAATACCGTATGCTTTTTACCCATATTTTCCTGCCGATAGACCTTTGCAGAGGCTGCCAATACCTGGCGCATTCGCTGACTGCGTTGTTTGAGAACCGTATGGGTCAGCGGGCCGGGTAAATCCGCTGCCGGGGTACCAGGGCGAGGAGAGAAGTGGAAAACATGGCCGGCAGAAAAATCCATCTGGTGGACTAAATCGAGGCTCTCTTCAAACTCCTCTTCAGTCTCTCCCGGAAAACCCACGATGATATCGGTCGTAACGGCTACGCCGGGAATGATCCGGCGGGCTAGATTTATTTGGTAGGCGAACTCTTGGGGGGTGATGCGCCGCACCATCCGCCGTAGAGTAGCCGTGCAGCCTGATTGTAGGGGTAAATGCAATTGAGGGCACATGCGTTTATCCTGCCAAAGCGAGAAAAACGCTTCATCCAGATCCCAGGGTTCAAGCGATGATAAGCGTAACCTGGGCACATCGGTTTCGGCTAACAACTGACGGATCAGGTCAGATAGTTGGCGTTTCTCGGGAAGATCCTGTCCCCAAGCAGCCAAATGCACACCGGTCAACACTATTTCCTGCACTCCGCCCGCTCGGGCATATCGAATATCCGACAGCACCGTTTCGACCGTCTCAGAATGCAACCGGCCGCGGGCTAACCGTGTGATGCAGTAACTACAGGCGTTATTGCAGCCATCCTGCACCTTGATAAAAGCCCGTGTTCGTTTGTGGATCCCCGGCAAGGGTTGGCGGGCTATCGGTTCTAGGTCAAAATTTGGGAGAGCAAGATCCAAGACCTCGGCGGTCAGGTGATCTTTTCGGTCATTGGGTACTACCAGTGTTACCCCTGGCAAGTTCATCGCCTTACCCGGTTCCAAGGTTGCCCAGCAGCCGGTCAAAATCACCTGAGCATGCCCGGCGTGGGCTGCCTGGCGGACCTTTTGGCGTGAATCGGATGCCGCCTCAGTGGTAACCGAGCAAGTATTGACCACTACCAGATCCGCTTCACTTGCAGAAGGGACGATCACGTGCCCGGCAGCCCGGAACTGAGCCGCATAGCGCTCGATCTCCGCCTGGTTCAGCCGGCAGCCGATCGTATCAAAATAGACATTCATTCAGGCAGTACCAATGAATAATTATCGAAGAGGATATCCACACCTGTATCTGAATAAGACACAGCCATAACCCCAAGACCGCCTTCGGGGAAAGTGGTATCGATCACGCTCACCAGATCTTCCCCATTGGCACTTAAGCTCAAGATCGGACCATTACATTCCGCCTGCAGCCAATTTTGCCCCGGTCCCTGGTTGATGACATCGCTGTAATCCATCGTATCACCGCTTAAGATCGTGTAATTGCTGTCCTCAACCCGCACGATACCGTAATACCCATCACTTGAGATCAAAAAGGCGTAATAGTTATCGGCATCTTGAAAACGGCAGATCACCCCAAAGGCGTTATTATCCGGTCCGCCCAGCGTCAGGGCTTCTACGGTAATGACAACATTATTGGCTTCAAAAGGAGAGCGTGAGAAATAAGTGTAATTCTCCTCGTTGATGTAGATCCGGAGACCTTGGTGCTCGTAGCGCACATACGACCCCGATCCTGTTTCAGAAACCATCCAACCGCTTGGGGTATCATCAAACTCTTCCACAAAGACGGCATCCGGATAATCTGGATCGGTATACGGATTAGGCATGGTGACGGTATAGGGTGAATATGTGCACGCCACAATTGTAACCAACAATAAAAAGAGACCGATACACACCACACACCGTGGAACTTTAATCACCTCGGGGTTAATTTGCACTAGAGCCCTCCACTTGTTCTAATAACTGTCCGGCTTGCTCCAAAATGGGATCTCCCGGAACAGCATGGTCAATGACATACTCAAGGTAAAGCCGGGAGCGTGAAACATTCCC
>DATMYN010000223.1:0-4818 GCA_035560875.1 Longilinea sp.
TAGTGTTATGGATAACCGTACTCTCTATATCGGAATTGACCTCGCCAGCGATCACCGCCGTTTTCATTTTTCGGCAGTCGAAGATGATCTATCCCTCAATGCCATTAGTTCCGGCCACAGCGAGGATGTGTTGGCGTTCTTAGCCGGTCAAAGCTCGGCTGTCGTGGTATTCAATGCACCCACTCCGCCCTGCCCAGACACCATCCAGCTCAACTTGATCGAGATCGATGAAGCCGCTTCACGCAGCGGATCCACTGCCTGGATGCAGCAAGGTTATTCCTTTTATAAGCATATGGATGAATTGGGGTTCCACAATGATGAATCCTCCCGGCGTTACCGCAGCGTGGATGGGGAAACCGCCTGGAAAGACCTCTGCTTGGGAAACCTTTTCCCTGCCCAAACCCTCGAGAGCCGCTTACAGCGCCAATTGATCCTGGTTGACCTTGGTTTACCGTTAACCGACCCAATGCAATTCTTTGAGGAGATAACCCGTCACAAACTCTTGCACGGGAATTTACCGGTGGATACAATTCATAGCGCGGCTGAATTATCAGCCCTTCTGTGCGCGTATTTGGCTTGGGCAAGCGACCATCGCCCCGATGGGATCGAAATCTCCGTCAGTGCAGGCGCTTTAGTTCGGGCAGCGCGTCAGACGCAAGAATAACTCGTAAGGAGAAATGCGATATGGATGTTAAGATGTGGATCAAAGCCATCCAGGTTATGCCGCGACTGACGAAGGAAGAATGGGACCGCCTGGATTTCGTAGCAAAATGGCTGGTGGCTGTCCGTTTTGCGGCAGTCATCCTTAGTATCATCGCCCCGGCGATTGCCGGTTTGTTGGCAGCCCGGGATGGCATGTTCAGTTGGTGGCGGTGGGGGTTATTGACCATCGGGTTGGTCTTTGCTCACGGCGCCAATAACCTGATCAATGACTGGACCGATTACCGCAAGGGAGTGGATCGGGATAACTATTTCCGCACCCAATATGGCCCGCAGCCGCTCGAATCCGGCATCATGACCGAGAAGACCCTCTTCAATTACATCATCATCACCGGGCTGATCGCCATCGCCGCTGGAATCCCTCTGGTCATCTTGCGTGGTCTCCCAGCGCTTATTCTCATGCTTGTGGGAGCCTTGTTTGTGCTTTTTTACACCTGGCCGTTGAAATACATAGGCCTCGGTGAGTTGACCGTATTGTTGGTTTGGGGTCCCTTGATGATTGCCGGAGGATATTTTGTCATCACCGGAGTTTGGGATTGGAATGTAGTCATCGCCAGCCTGCCCTTTGGGTTGGGTTCCACATCGGTGATCTTTGGCAAGCACATCGATAAACTGGACGCCGATAAAGCCAAGGGTATTCATACTGTACCGGTGTTGATCGGTGAAAAAGCAGCCCGCATTGTTGCCTTATGTATGATGGCCTTGCAATTCATCTCCGTCATCTACCTGGTCGTCATTGGTTATTTTGCCTGGCCGATGTTGATCGTACTTGCCACCCTTTTCTGGTTCAAACCGGTGTGGGGAATTTACACCCACCCCCGACCGACCGAACCGCCTGCCGATGCACCAGAGAATATGTGGCCGTTGTGGTTCGTGGCTGCCTCGTTCTATCAAAACCGTATCTTTGGTATGTTGTTGATAGTTGGTTTGATCATCCAGTTATTTATCCATTAAGTCATTTGTGATTGGGTTATTCAGGCGTACCGTTGGGTACGCCTGAATAACAAAACTCGCGGACCGTCCACATGCTAGAGATCAAGAACATCCACAAATCTTATGAGGGCAAACCACTCTTGAACGTGGTTAATTTCACGGTCCAAAGTGCAGAAACGGTTTGTTTGTTAGGGTCATCTGGCAGCGGAAAAAGTACTTTGCTGCGTATCATCGCTGGGCTGGAACAGGCAGAAGATGGTACGGTGCTGTGGCAAGGCCAGGATATCACCAATGTTCCCGTTCACCTGCGACATTTTGGTTTGATGTTTCAAGATTATGCGTTATTCCCTCATCGTTCGGTAATTGAAAATGTAGCCTTTGGGCTGCGTATGGCTGGCTTGTCTCACCCGGAGATCCATACCCGCAGCCTCGAGGCGCTTGAAATGGTAAATATGTCTTCCTTTGCCGGCCGGCGGGTAACCGAGCTTTCGGGTGGAGAGCAGCAGCGCGTGGCGTTAGCCCGCTCCCTGGCTCCCCGGCCGCGCCTGTTGATGTTGGATGAACCTCTCGGTGCCTTGGATAGATCCTTACGCGAAGAATTGTTGGAAGAACTGCGCCGCTTACTGAAAGCAACAGGCATACCTGCCATTTATGTCACCCACGATCAAGATGAAGCTTTTGCCATTGCGGGGCGTTTACTGCTGCTGCACGAGGGCCGGATCGAGCAAGAAGGCTCCCCGGATGCGGTATATCGCCAGCCGGTCTCGCTGTGGGCGGCCCGTTTCTTGGGACTCACCAATCTGCTCCCCGGAGTAGTCCGGCGGATGGAGCCTTTTGTAGTTGACACTCCCTGCGGAGAATTTCGTCCCACCGGGCGGTCGACCTCTGGTTTAAAGGTCGGAGATGCAATTACCCTGCTCATCCAACCCGCCAGTGCCAGGTTGGATACTTCCCAATCCGAAGTAAACCAGATCAGCGGAACGGTTCAAGACTGTCTATTTTTCGGGGATGGCTACCGTTTGCATTTGAATTTACCGGGGGATATCCGTTTTACTTTCCATGTCAATTCCCAGCTTCCATTCAATAGTAAAATCTTTTTTACCATCCCGGCGAAAGAACTTATCTGGTTAAAATAAAAAGCACCCAAAGTCTCAACTCTCGTTGACCCTTCGGGCGCTTTTTGTTAAGATTTCCTCAGTGATCGGGGAAATCTGATTATTCTACGCAACCTTTAAAACAGACCACGTAAGAAATCCAGGATTCCGCTTCCCAGCCAAATCGTCAGGCCCATTCCAACTGCGGAACAGACACACATCATCACCAATAGGATGATGATCACCACCTCTGAGGCTCTAATGCCCCGTACCTGTTCGGGCTGTGGTGGCTGGGGTTGAGACGCAGGTTCCGGGTTCGGGACCGGTGTCAAATTGTTATTACTCATTCATGCTCCTTTCTTGGTCCTTCTGGCGGTTGGCTCTACGCCAAAGCATCCAGATCACCCATGACGTGAAAAGGATCAACACACACGCAATCACGATGGGTACGACGATTGCGAGCACTGAGACTATTGTCGAAGTGACATCTTCTGCAATACTAACGGGGATATTGGCCGCTGACCCGGTGGTCGCTGTGACAGCTGGGCGAAGGATCAGCGATTTGACGGTATGAACACCGCCTGCCATCAATAGACCCATTGCCAAAGCCAGTATCGTGCTTGTATCGGTGATGACGGTTGCACTGGCTGCAAAGGCGATCGCACCGGCTACCGGGCGAATGAAGGTCTGAATAATATCATTAATGTGGTTGACAACCGGTACTTTATCGGCGAAGAATTCGATACAAGAAAGTACCACCAACAATCCGATGATCCACCAACTGGTTAACGCATCCCAGGGTTCGGTAAGGTGGATAAGATTGGTGAACTTGGCAAGCAGCGCCACCACCAGGAGTGGAATATACGCATTTAAACCGGCGCTAGCCGATAAGCCAAAAGCAGAAAAGATACTCAATACTTCCATTTGTTTTGATCCTCACCCTAATATACGAATGGTTGCACGCAAGGTTGTAAATTAATCAGCCCCTAAAAAATAAAACCGGCCCATGTGCCTGTTAGAACAAACCGGACCGCATCCATGAGGGCTATTTGCAGCAGTGCCGTGGCGAATCCACTTAAAACCGCGAACCACGCCAAACGCCATGTCGTGTAAGTGTTTTCCACTTTGAATACCATTATCCATACCAGGCTGTACGCCAGGGTTAGTATGGTTAGGACCGTCAAGCCGTCTGCAACCGCTAATAGGTAAACGATATAGGCATTTCCATTCAGAGCGGCCAGGTCGACCAAGCCTACCAATCCTACCAAGAGTGCGAAGGATTTCCAATCATCCACGGCAGCCGAGGGGAGCGACTCTTTCCAAACTGTCTGGTGAAAAACCGGTACAAGTAATAATGGAATGGCCAACCCCAATCCGCTGCCGGTAAGCAAACGCAGCCAATTTTGCGGCTGGTATAGTCCCGGCAGGTTGGGGAAGAAATGCATATAGGAATTTACACCATCGATGCCGAACAAGACCAAAAAACCACCCAAAATATACATGATCCAATTGGGGGGTAATTGTCCGTGCCGTCCTTTGGAGAAGGTGTAGATCAGGCTGACGAACGCTCCGCTGTACATCCCGGCACACCGGTAGCAAAGAGGGAATTGACGCCCGTCAATGAACATGGAACGGGCGATGATGCGGTGGCACACCGCGTAACCGATCGCATCCATTTTCCCTAACAGACCAGTAGGTGTGAATACAAGCCAAACGATCAACAAACCGGCTGACCCTAATACCAGGACAATCTTTCCAATTAATTTCCATGGCCAAGCTCTCATGTCCCTGATTATACCCTTGGCTCTCACAACAACCCTATTTTTTTTCGGATAATTATGATGTTAACGTTCACAAATATTCTCACATATCCATAGGCAGAAAACTTTTTTTCGGGTAACATTTATCCTCAGGAAGAAAGGACTATACAAAACCATGAAACCTATTCGAATCCTATCAACCATACTTTTGATCGCAACATTTCTGGCTGCTTGTGCACCAGCTGCAGATACGACTCAAACAGCAATTCCATCCGCTTCTGAGACACCTGCCCCGCCCACAGCCACAAGCC
>DATMYN010000224.1:0-3062 GCA_035560875.1 Longilinea sp.
GATCGCAACCTATCCGATCGCCACCGTGAGCGCATCTGCTAACGCCGATTATGCGCAAGCTTTTGTCGATTTCATTTATTCGACCGAAGCTCAAGAGATCCTGACCCGCTATGGATTCATCCCTGTAGCCAGATAAGGCTGATGAGTTATCCAAATTTTGTGAATCCGCGTGAAACCAGATCTACCCCGCAAGATGAGGTAGATCTGGAACGCGGCTATCCATCATTGAAGGGTAAAAAAGGCCACCACACCATCCGGTACGAGTGGTGGGTGGCGGCTTTACCCTTACTGTTCTTTTTAGCTTTACCCATTATTGCCCTGCTTACCCGTTCCACCCCGCAATCACTGTGGGCAACAGCCATTGAACCGCAAGTATTAACCGCCATTAAGATCAGCCTAAAGACGACGTTGATCAGCCTATTGATCATTGTTGGCTTTGGTACTCCGGTGGCTTACCTATTGGGTAGGGGTGAATTCCGCGGCAAAAAGCTCATCGAGATCCTGGTTGACCTGCCGACCGTACTACCCCCCTCGGTAGCCGGGGTAGCCCTGCTGCTGGCATTGGGGCGGCGAGGATTGGTGGGAGGATTTCTGGCCGATTTGGGGCTGCAGATCCCCTTCTCACAATTAGCCGTGATATTAGCCCAGCTTTTCATCGCCGCACCCTACTATATTCGTTCGGCCGTTATCGGGTTTGCAGCCGTTGATGATGAGGTCCTGGAAGCCGGCGCCTTGGACGGAGCCAACCAACTCCAAATATTCCGGTATATCATCATCCCGGTATCACAAAAATCCTTGATCACCGGAGCGGTAATGAGCTGGGCGCGGGCTTTGGGCGAGTTTGGCGCCACGATCATTTTTGCGGGGAATTTTAGCGGGGTAACCCAAACCATGCCCTTAGCCATTTATCTGGGCTTCGAAACAAACCTTGACCTGGCCATCACCTTATCGGTGATCCTAGTCCTGCTTTCATTTATCACCCTATCGGTTGTTCGGATCTTTACCGATACCAAATAGCCCTGCTTTGAATTAAAGTCAATAAGCCGAATTTAGCGTATTTTTCTTGGGTTTTTGGATCAATCCAGCCCAAAACGAAGATTGATCCGCCTTGCAATACTGATAACCCCCCATTTTTATTAAAAAGTTTTGTATAATAAAAGGTGTTATCGATGCAAGTATAAGCTGCTTGCATTGTCGATCCAGTGCACGTACCGAGGTAACGGGGTTATCCCAAAGCCTAGGGAAACGTTTTGCTTGACAGTGCTTTGTACCTTATGCTACAGTAACCTTTAGCTATAATCCCGAAGCCTTCGGGAGATTTATTTTCTTTCAAGGAGTGCAGCCTTGACTAAGTCACGCACCCAACTTATGGTTGACCGCCTGCGGGAACTGCAGGCATCCTCACCGGATATTGAAGCTTCAGCAATTGTTAGTGTTGACGGCTTAACGATCGCCTCGGCGCTGCCGCAAGGCGTAGAAGAAGACCGCGTCTCAGCCATGTCAGCCGCCATGCTATCATTGGGTGAACGCATTGCCAATGAATTAGGCCGGGGCACGCTGGAACAGGTCTATATTAAAGGTGAGACCGGTTTTGTGATCCTGATGTCGGTCGGTGAAGACGCCGTATTGACCGCCCTTGCACGTGAACAAGCCAAGCTTGGTCTGATCTTCCTGGATATGCGCCGGGCAACCGATGATCTGCGGAAATTAATCTAGGGGACCAGGACTTTAATAATGGAACCCATTCCGAAGAGTAATCTTTTCTATCCCAGTAAAGCCGCCCGCATCTACATTACCTCACTGGAAGAAGTTATTGGAAAGAATGGAATCAACGCAATCCTAAATCTGGCAAACTTGCCGGACCTTATCGATAATTATCCCGCCAACACAGTTGACAGGACCTTTGATTTTTCCGATTTTTCATCGATCAATGGTGCATTAGAAGAGATGTTTGGCCCACGCGGCGGAAGAAGCCTCGCCATGCGTGCCGGTCGGGCTACTTTTGTTGAAGTCTTACGAAATTTTGGCGCCTTAGCGGGCGTAAGTGAAATGGCATTTAAGGTTCTGCCATTGAATGCAAAGATCCGCATTGGTCTGGGAAACATGGCCAATATCTTTTCCCAAATCAGCGATCAAACTTCCTCATTGGAAGAAATGGATGATGGTTTTCACTATACCATTCACAACTGCCCTGTTTGCCATGGACGCCATCTTGAAAAACCCGATTGTTATGTGGCCGTCGGTTTACTACAAGAAAGCCTCAAATGGCTTTCCGGTGGTAATGAATTCAACGTGGAAGAAATTCGCTGCAGCGGTATGGGTGCAGAGGTTTGTGAATTCCTGATCCTCAAAGAACCCATCAGCTAACTTCATCGAGGTTATGATTGGGTGAAACCCCTTTAGCCAGTATCTTAATCGTAGAAGATGACTTGGACGTCGCTGACATGCTCAGCGTTACCTTTCGCGTCCAGGGTTATTCCGTTCGGGTGGTAAATTGGGGGAAAGAAGCCATCGATGTGTGCTTTGATAAGCTGCCCGATATCATCATTTTAGATATCCGCCTACCGGATATCGATGGTTTTGAAGTAGCATCGCGACTGCGCACAAACCGGCGCACCGCCAACGTGCCGATCATTTTCTTAACCGAAAAACGTGACCGCCCCGACCGGATAAAAGGGCTTGAATTGAAGGCTGATGATTATGTGACCAAACCCTTTGATATTCAAGAGCTGCGCTTACGCGTGCGTAATATCATTGGGCGGACAAAATCAAGTTCACCTATCAACCCAATAACAAATTTGCCGGAAGGGGATGTGGTCAACGATCGTTTGAGGCGTCATACCAAAGACCCCGAAGGGGCGATCCTGGTCGTATCTCTTGAACATATGGATAATTTCCGTGAAGTGTACGGCTTTGTTGCCAGTGATGACCTGCTGAAAGTGGTGAGCCTTATGCTTGAAGAGGTGCTTAAGACCCTGGACCATAAAGGTAATTTCCTCGGGCAAATCGGACCCCAGGATTTTATCCTCATCACACAACGAAGCGCAGCCGAGGGATTGGCG
>DATMYN010000225.1:0-2247 GCA_035560875.1 Longilinea sp.
CCAGTAATCTGGTATGGGCCAGTATCATTGGGCTTATCCTCATTTACCTTACAGCCGGGTACTTCTTGGGCGGGGCTTGGGCAGACCGCTCTCCCAAGCTGATCACATTTTTTAGAGTTCTGGCATGGGGGGCATTTTCTACCGCCTTGATCCCGCTGGTTTCCCGGCCGGTGTTAAGGTTGGCAGCCAATGCCTTTGACAACTTTCAAATGGGCGTACTGATCGGCTCTTTCGTGGCCGTCATGATCCTTTTCAGCATCCCAGTCACCTTATTGGGGACCGCTTCCCCCTTCACCATCCGGTTATCCATTGAGACCAAAGAAAATGCCGGAAAGATATCCGGACGTATTTACGCAATATCGACTCTCGGCTCTTTCGTTGGCACATTCCTACCAACCCTCATACTGATCCCCACCATAGGCACCTACCGCACATTCTTGGTTTTAAGTGGGCTACTTCTGCTGGTAGCCCTGTACGGTTTGTGGTGGGCTGGAAAATTTAAGGCACTCTGGCCGTACCTTTGGATGCCGGTTGTTGTGATCGGGCTGGCGATTTTAGGAGTGCGCGGTACGGATAAAACCGCCGCCGGACAGGTCTATGAAACCGAATCAGCTTATAACTATATCCAGGTGCTGGAGCAAGATGGCACTACTGTCCTGCGATTGAATGAGGGCCAGGGTGATCATTCTGTTTACAACCCGGATGTTTTGAATTACCAGGGGCCTTGGGAACAAGTATTGGTTGCCCCATTCTTCAACTCAGCCCCGGTTGAAATGGATGATATTGAGCGTATCGCCATTGTCGGTTTGGCTGCCGGCACAACCGCCCGGCAGGCAACCGCGGTGTATGGGGATATCCCCATTGATGGTTATGAGATCGACCCGGTTATCGTTGAAGTCGGACAGGAATACTTTAATATGACCGAAACCAACTTGAACGTCATTATTCAGGATGGGCGGATCGGTCTGGCAGAAAGCTCCTATCGTTACGATATCATTAGTGTGGATGCCTACCGTCCGCCTTACATCCCCTGGCAGCTCACTACAGTTGAGTTCTTTCAAAGCGCATACGATCACTTATCCGATACCGGCGTGTTGACATTGAATGTCGGCCGCAGTCCGAATGACCGGCGGTTGATCAATTCTCTCGCCGCCACATTATTGACCATATTCCCAAATGTGCACGTGATCGACCTGCCCTATTCTTTCAATTCCATCATTTTCGCCACTGTCCAACCCACCGATCCGCAAAACTTGATGGACAACTACCTTCTGCTAACGAACCAGGCAGATGTCAATCCCCTATTAACCCAAACGATGGCATTGACCCTTACCAGCATGGCACCTGCACCCGATATCGCCGGGATCACTCCCTTTACGGATGACCTCGCTCCGATAGAATGGATCACCAATTCATTGGTGCTTAATTTTATCCTCTCCGATGGATCGGAAATTTTACAATGAAAATCTTGACCAAAATTGGCCTCTTTATACTTAGTGTAAGCATCCCCTTCTTCCTCCTTATGACTGCCATCCGGGTTCTACTGACCCCGGTTTTTGTCAATGTGGAATACTTTATGCCCGGATTCCCTGTCGATGAGTATGGTTTTACTCGTGCAGATCGGTTGATGTATGCCCCCCTCGCCGTTGAGTATTTGGTCAACAGCGCCGGCATCGAATTTCTCGGGGATCAGACCTTCCCCGATGGTTCTTCCTTGTACAACGAACGTGAACTAAGCCACATGCTGGATGTAAAGATCCTGGTACAGAAAATGATCACGGCCTGGATGATCATTGGGGCAATCTTGATCGCCGCCGGGGTTTGGGCGTGGCGCGGGCGTTGGTGGCAGGCCTACACCCTGGCCTGGGGCCGGGGTGCCTGTTACACCGTTGGCTTGATCGGTCTCATCATCGCAGCGGTAACGATCAATTTTGATGCCTTATTTACAACCTTCCATCATATCTTCTTCACGGGTGATAGCTGGCTTTTCTATTACTCCGATACACTAATCCGTCTTTTCCCCATCCGTTTCTGGTCGGATGCTTTTATCGTAGTCGGTGGATTTTCGCTGCTGGCTGCCGGGCTTATCATTTGGGCGGTATACCGGAAAAAGAAATGATTGCCAAAATTAATTCGGCTTGAAATTTTTATTCACGTAGGTTGGATAGCGGGACGGTTTTTAACAAAAATCCCGTTTTTTTCCATCCCTCTACTCAACACAACTATCTCTCAATCATCATTCTTTAT
>DATMYN010000226.1:0-2964 GCA_035560875.1 Longilinea sp.
GAATTATACGCGCAAGCGCATTGACAGTCAATGTGCTATTTTTCATAAATGTACTCAATTCAAATGGAAATAATCATATTAATAATGTAAGGCGGTGAATGATACTAACCTTTTTACAGTCTCAATGGCTGGCAATAAAGAAACCTGCACAAATTCGTATAGGTTTTACAGGCTGCGGTATAATTCCGGCATTAACACAGAAACCTTCATGGAGTACTGATATGTCACGTGTGATCAATCTTGAGAGTGCTGGAAAAGACCGGACACGTTTGGTGAAAACCGTTGTTTTAGCACTACGTGAGCTTATGCGTCAACAGGAACCTGACGCCAGTTCACGTGACCTGGTAGCGTATATTTCAGTTGCATTGATGACGATAAGTGAGACTATCGATGTTTCGGTGGCTGCCTGGGAAAAGCGGGGATATTGGGTCAAAGCGGACCGCTTCCGCATGGAATGGGATTGGGCAGCCGGGGCTGCAAAAAAGCTTCAAACCGCGCTACAACAAGAGGATTGGGGTACGATTGCCATGACGGCAGCCCTAATTGGACAGAAATTTTCAACCATCAAGATCGCAGAACACAATCGATTGGGAACCCCGTGGGTTGGGGCATCCAAACTGCTGAAATAGAATAAAAAAAACAGGAGTGGTTATGAAAAACCACTCCTGTTTTACTGGAAACTTTATTTCTTCTTCAAGATGATCCGGGCGTCCACTACTTTCAATCCCTTGCCTTCTTCATAGACCAATACAGGATTTGCATCCGATTCGGCAATTTCATCGCGCAGATCGAGGATCATATTGGAATACTTGTAAATCGTATCCGCTAGTGCTTCACGATCACGGGGGGCCTCTCCACGGACACCGGCCAAAATGGGTGCGCCGCGGATCTCGCCAATCATCTGAGCAGCATGATCGGGGGAGACTGGGGTGACCCGGAAGGTAACATCTTTAAGCACTTCCACAAAAATACCGCCTAAACCGAACATCAAAGTCGGCCCAAAGGTGGCGTCATTCACGCTGCCGAGGATGACTTCTGTTCCCCAGGGAGCCATTTCTTGAATGGCAACACCGTGGATGTGAGCATCTTTCTTGTAAGCGACTGCATTCTTCATTATTGTCTGGAAAGCATCGCGGACACCAGCCTCATCCTTGATATTCACTTTTACGCCACCCGCATCGGATTTATGCAGGATTTCAGGGGAAACGATCTTCATAACTACAGGGAAACCGGTTTTCTTGGCGATGGAAACCGCTTCGTCTTCTGTTTTGGACAATTCGGTGATTGTTACCGGCATACCATACGCGGCGAAAACCTGTTTGGCTTCAATCTCTGTCAGGGCATCGCGGCCATCTTTACGGGCAGCATTGATGACTGTCAATGCTTTGTCTTTACCTTTTACATACACCTTACTGGTAGAATCATCTTTGGTTGAACGCATACGGGCAAACTCGCGCAAAGCGGCAATACCGTTTACTGCCAGATCCGGAGCGCCATAGGCAGGAATTCCATGTTCAACCAGCCAGCGCATGGCATCTTCTGAGCGTTGACCACCAACAAAAGATACTGTGATGGGTTTGCCATTGACACCGCTTTCATCCACAGCCTTTTTGATGGATTCGGCAATCTCTTGGGGATTGGTGATGGCGGTTTCGCAATACAGAACGGTCAAACCATCTACCCACGGGTGGGAATAGGAGAATTTGACCGTTTCTTCATACCATTCATTGCCGGCCATACCGGTTAGGTCAACCGGATTCTTGGCGGAACCGAATTCCGGCATGTGTTTCTTCATCTCATCCTGAACATCTTTGGGGGCGAATTTCAGAGGGACACCATATTTTTCAGCAGCATCAGTCGCTAAAACACCGACACCACCACCATTGGTAACGATCAGGAGATTATCACCCTTCATGGGTGGCATCAACGAGAGGGCTAACGCCCGGTTAAACAGGTCGTTCAGGTCAGCCGCCTGAATTACATTTGCCTGATGGAAGGCAGCCCCATAGACTTTGGCAGCTCCGGCCAGAGAGCCGGTGTGAGAAGCAGCAGCCGCGGCGCCATGAGCTGAGATGCCCGATTTCAGCGCGATGATCGGTTTATTGCATTTCTGGCTGACTTCGATGAACCGGCGGCCATCCTTTAAACCTTCGATATACAGGCAGATACAGGATGTATTTGGATCACCATCCAGCCACTCGATCAGGTCGGCGAAATCCACATCGCACATGTTGCCGATGGAGATCAACTTATCAAAGCCAACCCGGCGAATGTAGGTCGCCATATCCAAAGCGATCAGCAGGGCACCGGATTGGGTAATGAGGGAGGATTTGCCCGGCAACGGCAGCATGGGGGCAAAAGAACCGTTCATTTTATCGGAATTGGAGAGAATACCGACGATGTTTGGACCGAGGACACGGATGCCGTATTGGTGGGCAATGCGCACCATTTCATCTTCAAGGTCTTTGGCTCCGGATTCTGAGAAACCCGAAGTGATCACAACCAACGATTTAACACCTTTCTTTCCACACTCTTCAGTAATGGCTGGGACAGCTTTTGCGGGGATAGTAATAATGGCAGAATCAATCGTACCAGGCACAGCGCTGATAGAGGGATAGCATTTGAGACCTAATATTTCCTGCGCGCCTGGATTGATCGGGTAAATATTTCCTTTATATCCTTCTTTGATCAGGTTATTGACGACGGTATAACCGATCTTACCTGGGGTTGCTGAAGCGCCAACAACCGCAATTGACTTTGGTTTAAGTAAGGTATCCAATGGACTTGTCACTTTTCCGTTCCTCCTAAAATCGTTTTTAAATATAGTGTCCAGTATCAATCTTTTTGGGAAATTCTTCTATTCAAAGAAGCAACCAATCGAGATGATACAATTTTCCTATTTTATAAGATATATTTTACCGATATTTTACCAAACAAAAGTACTCAAAATCGCGGTATATTAAT
>DATMYN010000227.1:0-4959 GCA_035560875.1 Longilinea sp.
ACTGAACAACGTTCTGCCGCAGATGAACCACCGACCCAACCCGGAAAACATGTCCCAGAGCAGCAACCTCAAAGCAGCTTTGAGTTACCCCCAATCAAAAATCCTCCGGAAGGAAACGGACGAACCGTTGCCGCCGGACAACATCCTGAAAAAACTCCATTCCTTGAAGATATGGACCGTACATTCGCCAGTTCCGGATCATCATTGGATGACTTCCAGGCAACGCGTGCCATGGTTTCTCCAGACGCACCGACAATCCCGCCGCCTCCCGGAGGGGGGATCACAGAGCCCTTACCCCAGCGTGTCAATGAGATGGACATGGAAGCAACCCGGGTGAACCAGGTGGCGTATACCCCCATGGGTGGTCAGCGCCCGCCCACGGCCAACAACACCCAACCCGGCACTGATGCGGCTCCCAATGGTGGCAGTTCTCAAAAACCTCCCAGAACGCCGCGCAACCGCCATACCGGAAAGAAGAACAACGGCAAAGCCCGCAGCCCGTGGGGATGTTTGGTGCGGGTGGCGGCTGCGATCGCCTTTGTAGGTGTATTGATCGGGTTAGGGATCGGGTCAGTACTTGTTTACCAATATTTCCGTATCTCTGCTGACCTTCCCAGTGTGGATGAACTGATCGCCAACTCGTCACAATTTGAGACGGTGCGGATCTATGACCGGGAAAACAATGAGATCTATCAGATGATGGATCCCAATGCGGGTATGCGCACCTATGTCCCCCTGGATGAGATCTCACCCTATCTCATTCTTACTACGATCGCTACCGAAGATAAGAACTTTTTTACCAACCCCGGATACGACCTGATCGCCATGTTCCGGGCGCTGTACCAAAACTACATCACCGGTGAGGTGGTCTCCGGAGCCTCCACCATAACACAGCAGTTGGCGCGCATCCTTCTGCTCTCGCCGGAGGAACGCTACGATGTCAGCCTGGAGCGAAAGGCGCGCGAGATCATCCTGGCTGCCGAGATCACGCGTCAGTACACCAAGGAACAGATCCTGGAGTTGTATCTCAATGAGATCAACTACGGTAACCTGGCGTATGGCATCGAAGCTGCCTCGGAGATGTACTTTAATACCACTGCCGATCAGTTAACCTTGGGGCAGGCGGCTTTCCTGGCCGGCATTCCTCAAGCGCCGTGGGTTTATGACATCTACACCAACCCGGCGGATACGCTGCACCGCACCGAACAAGTGTTGACCTTGACCTATGACTTGATGCGGGAAACCGGTGATTGTATAGATCTGGGGTATGATGCCCCGCCGGTATGCCTCACAACCGCCGACCTGCAGACAGCCGCCCAGGAGATCGCATCGACAACCTTCACACCCGATGAAAATGCCATGCAGTTCCCCCATTGGGTCATGTACATTCGGGCTTTGTTGGAAGAGCAGTACGGGCCGGATGCGATCTACCGGCTTGGTTTGCGGGTTTATACCACCCTGGATCCTTACTTACAATCCCAAGCTGAACAGATCGTCCAGCAGCAGGTAAGCTCTTTGACCGAGTTGAATGTACAAGACGGTGCCTTGGTAGCCATCCAACCTTCCACCGGGGAGATATTGGCGATGGTGGGTTCGGCAGATTTTTACAATGAAGAGATCGCCGGGCAGATCAACATGGCGGTTCAGCCGCGCCAACCGGGCTCTTCGATCAAACCCATTACCTATACGGCTGCGTTTGAAGCGGGGTGGACTCCATCCACTTTGATCTGGGATGTGCCAATCGAATTTCCGCCGTCGGATGACCCCAACGATACCAATCCCCCCTATATTCCTGAGAACTACGACGGACAATTCCACGGGGCAGTGACCGTTCGAGAAGCACTGGCGAGGTCGCTAAATATCCCCGCCGTACGGACGTTGGATTTTGTTGGGTTATACGATAACCCGGATACTCCTCAAGAGGACGGCTTTTTGGCCTTAGCCAGACGCATGGGTATTACCACCCTCACCCAAGATTATTATGGTCTGGCACTTACTTTGGGAGGCGGGGAGGTAACCCTGCTCGAATTGACCGGAGCGTACTCCATTTTTGCCAATCAAGGTATTCAAGTCCCACCGGTAGCCATTCTGCGGGTTGAAGATTCCCAGGGAAATTTGATCTATGAATATACCCCTCCGGCCGGCGAACAAGTGATCCGGGCCGAACATGCCTACTTGATATCGTCCATCCTTTCGGATAACCAGGCCCGTTCCTTATCGTTTGGTACCAATTCGGTCCTGAACCTGCCGTTCCCGGCAGCCGCAAAGACCGGAACAACCAACGATTTTCGCGATAACTGGACGATGGGGTATACCCCCGACCTGGCGGTTGGGGTGTGGGTCGGAAACGCCGATTACACCCCCATGGTGCATTCGACCGGTATTACCGGGGCGGCACCGATCTGGTCGGAATTCATGCAGATCGCCGTGCCGTACCTGACCAATGGGAACCCTTCCGATTTCGTACGGCCGGCTGGGATCGTAGACCAAACCATTTGTTCCGTTTCCGGGACGCTGCCAAGCCAATGGTGCCCGTCAACGCGCAATGAAGTGTTCGCCTATGATCAACTGCCGTTGTCGTCCGATCACGACCTGTGGGCGGATGTCCATTTGGACACCTGGACGGGGTACTTAAGCTCTTCAGCGTGTTCGCAATACGTGGATACGTTCCACGTTTTGAATACCACCGATACTTGGGCGCAGGATTGGATAGAGAACACCACCGAGGGAGCCAACTGGGCTCAAAACCAGGGCTTTACCGGCACCATTACCTTCCCAACCGAACAGGTGTGCCGGGCTGAAGACCCGCACCCCGAGATCGTTTTTGTGGGCTTAAGTGAAGACCAAAACATTAGCACCAGTCCATTGGACCTGTATGCCGTGATCCGGGCGGACCAGTACTTCCAATCGTGGACATTGGATTATTCCATTGACAGCCTGAACACAGGCTGGATACCCCTGGTTTCTCAGAATGCCCAGCAATTCAATGACCCCCAACGGATGTTACTTTGGGATATCAGTTCCCTTCCCTCAGGTCGGGTAACACTGCGGATCAGGATCCAAGGCGAAGGGGACCGTTATGCCGAGCGCTGGATACATTTGAATATCATGGTACCCACCCCAACTCCCTCTCCGACACCCACCGCGACGGTTACGCCAACCGAAACATTGGTACCAACCCCAACCGAAACACCGACACCATAAAAAAACAATCCCCTTGCAAAAACAAGGGGATTGTTTATGATCGTTGACCCGTTCTACTCGTCCAGAATTAATGTAACCCCGATCAAACCGGAGCCGGTATGAACGGATAATCCGGGAGTGAATTCGAAATGGGGAACTTCCTTGGGTAGGGCTAATTTCTCACGCAGAGCGGCTTCAAGGGCAGCCGCATCCGGTTCGTTGACAGCATGGATGACGGCAGCCAATTGGATGGTCCGCCCTTCGGACGCTTTGACCACCAATTCAACCAGACGGTCCATGGCGCCTTTCTTGGTGCGAATTTTTTCCAACATGCTCAATTTACCATCGATGGACGTAAGGATGGGACGGATGCTGAGCATGCCGGCCATACCGGCAGCCAGTTTGCCTACCCGTCCGCTCATGGCGATGTACTTTAATGTGGTAAGTGAGCCGTAGATCACAGTCCGTTTCATCATCGAACGGGCTAAGGTTTCGATGGCATCCAATTTGGCGCCTTTGGCGGCGGCTTTGGCGGCTTCGATGGCGATAAACCCCTGGCACATGGAGAGGGTGGTGGAATCCAACACGCGGATGGAGCGCCCGGGGAATTCCTCAGCGGCTACTTGAGCGGCGTTGACGGTGTTGCTCATGGTACCGCTGATGCACACGGTAAAGATGGCGTCCGCACCACGGGCGAACGCTTTTCGATAGGCTTCCACAAAGGCGGCCGGTGAGGGAGCTGCGGTGGTGGGTAAGGCGCCTTCACGGTCAATGCGCTCGAAGAGTTGGCGGTCATCCATGGTCTCGCCGGTGATGAAACTTTCTTCACCAAAATGAATTGTGATGGGGACGAGGATGATACCGTACTTTTCGGCGACTGCGGACGACAGACTACTGTCTGTATCGGTCACAACAACTACGCCAGACATAATAAAAAGCTCCTGAAAGGCAAAATGAATGATTAATTTTACCGTAGAATAGCGCTTGAAGTTATATGACTGGGGTCATATATTGGTCATGTGATTTTGTTTTCGGGTTGAAATTATCAGGTAGAATTTTCCCGTAAAGCTGCACAATCTCGGAGGAAATGAAAATATGAAAGCTGGAGATATGGTAAAGATCGAGATCTTCATACCGGAAGCCAACCTGGCAGAGTTGGCCGAAGCGCTGCACCAGGCTGGGGCAGGGCGGATCGGGCGGTATGACCACTGCCTGAGCATTATGCCGGTCAAAGGCACCTGGCGCCCGCTTGAGGGAGCGGAACCTTACCTGGGCAAGGTGGGGGAATTGTGCACCGGCGAGGAGCTTAAGGTGGAGGTCAACTGCCCGCAGGAGAACGTGAAGGCAGCCCTGCAAGCCGTCCGCCGGGTGCACCCGTATGATGAACCGGTGATTAACGTACTACAGCTATTAGAAGTAGACTAATAGCTGTAGGTATCGGTGAGAGGGTGGGTGGCTATTTTTGAGTGATATCGGCGTTGGGGGCCAGGTGTTTGACCGATTTAATCCCGTCTTCCATGGCCGTGGCGGATGAATATTCCTCGGAGGTGCCGATGACTTCCCAGTTACCGGCGACAAGCACGAAGTAATCTTTACCGCTTTTGGATTTCTTGCGTGAGTATTTGCTGTCATCCTGTGAATTGGAGCGCACCGTGTCGATGCCGTGTTCAGCATTGGCTTTGGTCTCATAGGTCTCGCTGGTAAGGATCACCTCGTGGTTATCGGCTTTGAGGGTGAAATAGAATTTTTTGTCTTCCGAATTTTGAATAACAAATG
>DATMYN010000228.1:0-5599 GCA_035560875.1 Longilinea sp.
ATTAAAATCTACCCCATTTGACTCCAAAGCCAATTTAGTTCAAAAGTTAAGCCGGTTCAATGACCCAAGAATAGTAAACGTACTTCTTGACCTCTCGTTGGAAACAGGTGTATCGGGGATGTATAGCGATCTGGAGAAAAGGATCAATATAAATTTAAACCGTGGGATGTATTATGAAGCACAAAAAGAAATTAAGGCAAAAGAGGATGTATTACAAAAAGAGATCAGAACAACACTGAAAAAAATTGCTCCTAATACAAAGGAGTCGTTGATTGCAGCCTTGCAAAGCCAAAGTAATGAGAAGAGGAAAATTGCTTCTGAAATATTGGATTCCATTGGTTGGAAAGCATCCTCTCCGGATATGGAAATGAAACAGTGGGTGATCAATAGCCAATGGGAAAAATTTGATGCTGCCGGCAGTGCTGCATTTGATTTCCTTGTTACCACCCTGAATGACAGCTACCCGGATAACCCCGGGCACGCTGCCCAAGCCCTGGCGAAGCTGCACGATCAAAGAGCTGTTGCGCCATTAATGACTGCCTTGAAAGGAAAATTATCAGGTTGGGCTAGCATGAGGATCATGGAATCGTTGGCCGAATTAGATGCCGTTGAATCGATCGCGCCGATTATGGATAAGTTAAGACAGCAGATCGAAATACGTGACTACAACCAAGTGCGCTACTCAAAGGAAGTGATCGAAAAATGCCTGCTCCATTTTGAGGGACGAGCCGTAGCGCCATTAGCTCAGTTGCTTAATGGAAACATTGAACTTAATTTGTTCATCATCGAGATCTTGGGAAAGATCGGTGATCCTTCGGCAATACCTGCGCTGCTACCTCAATTGGACAGCGCCAACATGGATATTCTAAAAAGTACAGCGAATTCATTAAGGAGTCTGCATTGGGAGCCCACCCAAGATGATGCAGGGGCGAAATACTATACCTACAATCAGGAATGGACTCGTTGTTCAGAAATGGGAGAAAAAGCAGTCCCGGCTTTACTGGGGGTATTCCACAACAAACATGAAAACCTTTATGAAGGGGCAGCGAATGCTCTAAAAGAATTATACCGAAGCGGAAAGCTATCACCGGAATCGACTGCGAACATACTGTTACTCAACGGAAAAGAAATAAAAACCCATAACGATGGGGAAAGCTTATCCACCTGTACTCACACCGATGAAGCCGGAATTTATTTGGAGCTTTAAAAGGGAAAAAAGCCCCAAAGGTTTACCTTTGGGGCTTTTGGTTTCTGAAAGAAATTATCCTAGTGTTGTTTGATGGCTGACCAGCCGGCATAAGCGGCGGTTTCACCCAACTCGGATTCGATGCGCATGAGTTGATTGTACTTGGCTACCCGGTCAGAGCGGGCAGGGGCGCCAGTCTTGATCTGACCCATGTTGAGGGCAACCGCCAGGTCGGCGATGGTGGAGTCTTCAGTCTCGCCGGAGCGGTGAGAGGTGACTGCCCGCCAACCGTTGCGGTGGCAGGTTTCCACGGCTTCGATGGTTTCGGTAAGTGTGCCGATCTGGTTCAACTTTACCAACAGGGCGTTGCAGGCATTTTCTTTGATCGCCCGGCGGACACGCTCCGGATTGGTAACCAGCAGGTCGTCACCGACAATCTGGATGCGGTTGCCGACTTCGGCGGTGAACATCTTCCAACCTTCCCAGTCATCCTGGGCAAAACCATCTTCAATCGAAACGATGGGGTACTGGTCGATCCAATTCTTCCAGAAGGCGACCATTTGCTCGTTGGTGAGTTTCTTGCCTTCTTTGCGTAAATTGTAGGTTTTGGTATCTTCTTCGTACAATTCGGAGGCAGCAGGGTCGAGGGCAATTGCCACATCTACGCCGGGTTTGTAGCCGGCTTTGGTGATGGCTTCCAGGATCACTTCTACAGCCTCAACATTGGCTTTGAGGGCAGGGGCATAACCGCCTTCATCACCGACCAGGGTAGTATATCCGCGGGCTTTGAGGACACCTTTCAATGCCTGGTAGATCTCAGCACCCCAGCGCAGACCTTCGGTGAAGGTAGGGGCGCCAAAGGGCATTACCATGAATTCCTGGGCGTCAGTCGACTGCCAGTTCGTATGGGCGCCGCCGTTGAGGATATTCATCATCGGGACGGGCAGCAAATGCGCATAGACACCACCGATATAGCGGTACAACGGCAGGGTTAGGGCATTGGCGGCAGCTTTGGCTACGGCCAGGCTGACACCTAAAATGGCATTGGCGCCAAAGCGGGATTTATTCGGGGTGCCGTCCAATTCGATCATAGCCATATCAATGGCTTTCTGTTCGGTTGAATCCCAGCCGATCAGTGCATCGGCGATCTCACTATTGACAGCCTCAACGGCTTTCAAGACACCTTTGCCGTTATAGTGGGATTTATCCCCATCGCGCAATTCAAGAGCTTCATGAATGCCTGTGGAGGCGCCAGAGGGTACCGCAGCACGTCCCCAGGTCCCATCTTCCAGCACTACTTCCACCTCAACGGTGGGGTTACCGCGCGAATCCAGGATCTGTTGTGCGGTAATTGCATCAATTGTAGTTTCCATACGGTTAACCTCTTTCGGTTAAAGAATTAAGATGATAAACGGAATACATTCCGTGTCTAAACAATTGGGTTAAGTATACCCGCGTTCATTCTATTTGTTGGTTCTTTTGCGCGGTTTAATTTTTGCATGATCGCAGACCGCTTTCATAAAAGCCTCGAACAAGGGATGGGGACGGTTAGGGCGGGACAGAAATTCGGGGTGGAATTGGGTCCCGACCATAAAGGGATGATCCTTCAATTCGGCAATTTCCACAAGGCGGTGATCGGGGGATAACCCCGAGAAACGCAGCCCCTTCTTTTCCAACTGCTCCCGGTAGGAATTATTGAATTCAAAACGATGGCGGTGACGTTCCTCAATCCTATCCACGCCGTAAGCGGTTTTTGCGATCGTACCCGGTTGAAGTTCACAGGGATATAAACCCAGGCGCATGGTGCCACCCATGTCCACGATCTGGTGCTGCTCCGGTAATAGATCAATGACAGGGTTGGGGGTGCTGTGATCAAATTCGGTCGAGTTGGCTTCTTCCGTACCCAAGACAAAACGGGCAAATTCCACCACCATAAGCTGCATGCCAAGGCAAAGGCCAAAATAGGGGACATTGTGAGTCCGGCAGAATTTAGCTGCCTGGATCTTGCCTTCGATGCCCCGGCTGCCAAAACCGCCCGGTACCACAACACCATCAACGGTATCCATCACATCCCACTCACGGCCTTTCTCCAAGTCGGTGGAGTGGATCCATTTTATATCGACTTCAACGCCTACACTCAAGGCGGCCGATTGGAGGGCTTCGCGTACACTGATATAGGCATCATGCAGTTCGACATATTTCCCAACGATGGCGATGGTCACAGAGGGTTTCTTGCGGCGGACTTCCGCCACAAGGGCTTTCCAATCGTCCCAATTGGGCTCCTGACTGGGAACCAACGAAAGGCGCTGCATGATGAAATCCGCGATCCCGGATTGCTCGAGGATCAAGGGGACTTCATAGATCACGTTAGCGGTGACCATCGGCACAACTGCCCGTTTTTCCACATCACAGAACTGGGCGATCTTTTCGCGGATGTTGTTATCCACCGGGTAATCCGAACGAGCGACGACCACATCTGGTTGAATACCGATAGACCTCAGTTCAGCCACGGAGTGTTGAGTGGGTTTGGTTTTAAGTTCACCGGTAGCGCCGATGTAGGGTAACCAGGTGACATGGATGGAGAGGGTGTTTTCACGACCCAGATCGGAGCGCAACTGACGCAGGGCTTCCAGAAAGGGTAAGGACTCGATATCGCCGACCGTTCCGCCGACTTCAACAATAACGATTTCAGCTCCGGTCGCCTTGGCTACCTGGGTGATGCGTCTTTTGATCTCATTAGTGACATGCGGGATGACCTGGATGGTTCCCCCCAAATAATCTCCCCGGCGTTCCTTGCCGATCACCTCGGCGTAAACTTGACCCGTGGTGATATTGCAGACTCGATTCAAGCGAATATCGATGAAGCGTTCGTAATGACCCAGATCCAGGTCTGTTTCGGCGCCATCATCAAGCACAAATACCTCGCCGTGCTGGTAGGGGCTCATCGTACCGGGGTCAACATTGATATACGGATCTAATTTTTGAACGGCTACCGAAAATCCGCGTTCTTTCAACAAACGGCCTAAGGCAGCCGCGGTAACCCCTTTACCAACTGAGCTGACCACACCGCCGGTAAAAAAAATGTACTTGGTATTCATTTCACTCCATAATTTAATAAAGAAGAAGGGAGGGCCGAAAAACCGGCGCCTCCCTGAATTTGAGGGCTTGTATTTGTTTTGGGGAGATCCTCTGAACGGGGATGCTCATACCAGGGTCATGTTCCTCCTGCGTAGTATGACCAAGTTTACCACAGGTGGTAGTAGAAAGCAAAAAGCCCCATCCGGGAGCGATGGGGCTTTGAGTATACTGAGAAAAACTAAGCAGTTTGGACTTTGTTTTCCAGGGTTCGGGAGAGGATCTCTTCTTGTTCCTGGGTAGAAATCTTGGCTTTACTGGCCTTATCTTCCATATTCTTTCGGCGAGTGCGGGCCTTATCCATGGCTTCGCGCATAGCCATTTCCATGGCTGTGGGTTCAGCTTCTGCTTTTTTGTTTTCAGCCATTTCGGCTAACAGGGCTTCATCACCACCATTGAATTCTGTACGAGCTTTACGGTCGTTCTTCTTCGGGCGGCGGGCGGGCCGATCTTTACGGGCAGGAGCGGCATCGATGAAGGAAGGTTCTTCTTCTTTGACAGGTTCAGGCTGGAGAGCTTTAATGCTCAGCTTGATCTGTTTTTTCTTGCGGTTCACGTCGATGACTTTGGCTTCCAGTTCATCACCTTCTTTTACAACATCTGAAGGCTGCCGAACATATCCATGCGCCATTTCGCTGATGTGAATTAAACCAGGTCGTTCAGCACCGATCTCAACAAACGCGCCCCATTTCTCAAGGCGGACAACTGTACCTTTAACGACCATTTCCTGTTTAATATCGCGCCATTCAAGATCAAGGGGTTTCATCATGGTCAATTCGATCCGCTCAGGGCGGTTCTTTTTGATCCAGACTTCGATCTCCTGACCCACTTTGAGGATGTCCTCAACTTGCTTAATGGGCAGATCGGCGGGATGCACCATCTGAGAGACGTGCAGATAGGCCGGATGTCCAACGCCAATATCTACCAAGGCGCCGGCCAGGCTGATCTTTACCACCTTTCCCATATAATGTGCTTTCGACTGAATTTCTTGACTATTTGACTCAACGATAACGCTTTGTTCCATCGCGTAAACTCCCGAAAATTATATTAGCGAAGGCGGATTATACCCCCCCAAGGGTAAACTGTCAAATGACTTTACAGTTTTGCTCCCTGGGAGGGTGTTTTTACCTTTAATTACGACTTTCATTCACCATTAAGGATGTATTCGATCGCCCGATCAAGCTGCGAATCGGTTTGGGTCTCAATATCGGCATCCGTGATCTGCACTTCAATATCGGGAGTCAAGCCAATTCCATTGATCATGTGTTCATCCGGGGT
>DATMYN010000229.1:0-3559 GCA_035560875.1 Longilinea sp.
GAGATCCCTTCCAAGCACATCAAAGAAGTGCGCGGCCGGGGTTTATTGATCGGTGTAGAGCTAAAACCAGAAGCCAAAGGTGCCCGACGTTTCTGCGTTGCCTTACAAAACAAAGGTATTCTGGCGAAAGAAACCCACGAAAATGTGATCCGTTTCGCTCCCCCATTGATCATTACCAAACAGATCATTGACGAAGCCTTGGTATCCATTCGTGAAGTCTTAATGATGGATTAGTCAATCACTCATATCTACTAAAATGGGCGGGCCACTGGGTCCGCCCTATTTTTGAACAAATCGATTATTTGAATATTTTCAGGGATGGAAACATGGATTGGCAATCTTTATACCGTTCACGGATAATCTCCGCTGATGAAGCCATTGAAAAGGTTCACTCCGGCAACCGTATCTTTTTAACCGGCAATTGTTCAGTTCCCAAAGTATTACTGGATGCCCTTGTGCGAGCAGCCCCGCGTTTTAAAGATGTAGAGATCTGCCAGGCATTAACGGTCACCGGTTCGGAATATGTTGCCCCGGGCATGGAAAAACACCTGCGGGTGAATACCCTTTTCATCAGCACCAATGTTCGCAAAGCGGTCAATGAAGGCCGGGCTGATTTTACACCCGTCATGCTGTCAGAATTACCGCTATTGTTCTCGCGTGGCATTCTACCTGTTGATGTTGCCTTCATCCATTGCTCTCCACCCGATGACCACGGTTTTTGCACCTATGGCATAGAGACAGGCCTTACCCGCAGTGCAGCCGAATCGGCAAAGATCCGCATAGCAGAGATCAATCCGCATATGCCGCGTATGGCAGGTGATACCGCTGTACACGTATCCGAGATCGAAGCTTTTGTAGAAGTTGATTATCCCTTAGCTGAATTGAAGATGGCTGAAGAAGGCAATGATGAGGTTACCTGCAGCATTGCTCAACATATTGCTGAACGCATCCCCAATGGGGCAACCCTCCAGACCGGAATTGGCGCCATCCCTGATGCCGTATTGGGTTATCTGAAACATAAAAAGGATTTAGGGATCCATTCGGAATTGTTCTCTGATAATGTGGTCGATCTGGTCGAAGCTGGAGTCATCAACGGCAGTCTAAAAAGCATCCATCATGGAAAGATCGTCGCCGGGTTTGTCATCGGCACCCACCGTTTATATGACTGGATCAACGATAACCCGATGGTTGAACTGCACCGAACTGAATATGTGAATTCTCCGTTTACGATCGCTAAAAATGACCGTATGGTAGCCATCAACTCGGCAATCGAGGTGGATTTCACCGGACAGATCTGTGCCGACAGCATTGGCACCCGTTTTTACAGCGGCGTAGGCGGTCAACTAGACTTTATCTATGGATCATCGCTTTCTAAAGATGGACTTCCGGTGATTGCCTTGCCCTCCACTTCGACATTAAAAGATGGCACTCTGGTTAGCCGGATCGTTCCAACATTGAAAATTGGCGCTGGAGTGGTTACTTCTCGCAACCATGTCCACTTTGTGGCCACCGAGTATGGTATGGTCGATCTGTATGGGAAATCCATCCGCCAGCGTACCCAAGCACTGATCTCGATTGCCCATCCTCAATTCCGGGATGAACTCACCCATAAAGCCAGAGAATTACTTTACATCTAAACATTAATACCATCGTTACATTCTCAATGCTCACATCTTCAACGAACTTGTGAGCAATATTTAATCTCGGGCTTGCTCCAGAAATTAACTCATGCTACGATTAAGCCAACCCATTATGGGAGGATTCTATGAATAAACGAAATGCTAAGATCGTTGCCACAATCGGACCGGCCAGCCAAACAAAGGATGTATTATCAAAATTGTTTGATGCCGGTATGAATGTTGCCCGTTTGAACTTTTCTCACGGAAAACACGAAGAACATGAGGCTCGCATAAGCATGATCCGTGAGTTATCCCAAGAAAAACGCACACCCATAGCTATCTTGCAAGATTTGCAAGGTCCAAAAATGCGGGTTGGCGACCTTCCACCCGAAGGGATTGATTTGGTCCAGGATGAGATCGTTGAATTCACCTCGGATCTAGGCGAGGTGGATGGGTCCCGTCAACGCATTCCCTTGGATGTTCCCAATCTTTTTGAATCCCTTAAACCGGGTAATCGCATCCTCATGGACGATGGCAACCTGGAAGTCCAGGTGCAAGAGATCACTTCCGATTCCATTTTTACAAAAGTCATTCACGGCGGTCGATTAACTTCCCATAAAGGTGTAAATTTACCCGGGGCTAATATCACAATTCCCTCTTTTACTGAAAAAGACCGTCAAGATCTATATTTTGGTCTAGACCATAATGTGGATTTGATCGCCATCTCCTTTGTACGTACTGCTCAGGATATTCTTACCGTCCGGCAGGCCATGCAGGAATATGCTCCGCTGCGGGCTCATACACCCATTATTGCCAAGCTGGAACGACCCGAAGCGATGGAAAACCTGGATAGCATCTTACAAACTGCGGATGGGGTCATGGTAGCCCGCGGCGATCTGGGAGTGGAAACCTCTCCAGCTTCTGTTCCGATCATGCAAAAACGGATCATCAAAGCCGCCAACCAATATGGAAAGATAGTAATTACCGCCACCCAAATGCTCGAATCAATGATCCAAAACCCACGTCCAACGCGTGCAGAAGCCTCTGACGTTGCCAATGCCATTTTTGATGGCACGGATGCGGTCATGTTATCTGGTGAAACGGCTTCCGGCCTGTATCCGGTTGAGAGTGTAAAGATGATGGCAGATATTGCTCTTGAAGCCGAAAGTCACTTTTCTGAATGGGGGACTTGCCAGGTTTGCCTGGATGAAGTAGCCGGCGAGGATGCAGTCACAATGACTCGGGCTGCCCGAGAGATTGCTCATGACCGCAATGTTTCGGCCATTGCCGTGTTTACCCGTACAGGGCGGACTGCCTTGCTTATGTCAAAGGCGCGTCCTTTAGTACCCATATTAGCCTTTACACCGGAAAAAGATGTGTATCGTAAAATGAGTGTGTTTTGGGGTACCACCCCCTTTGAAGTCCCGCACGCCTCCAACGTAGAGGATATGCTCGCCATCGTCGATGCAGCCATCCTCTCATCGACATCTTTGGAACCCGGGCAGCAGGTTGTCATTATTTCCGGATTGCCGGTGGGTGCTATGACCCAGCCAAATTTTGCGCTACTGCATACCATTGGGGAAGGTTTCTAGAGGGTGTTATGAAATACACAACTCTTGTAGAAACCCAAGTTTTGGAAGATCATCTTGATGACCCCGCCTGGGTCTTGTTTGACTGCCGTTTTGACCTGCAAGAACCTGAATGGGGATGGGAAGAATACCAGTCCTTTCATATCCCTGGGGCGATATATGCCGATCTGAATAAAGATCAAAGTTCACCAGTTACCCCCCAGACGGGACGCCACCCTCTGCCTGATCCATCCACTTTTCGGGCATTTTTATCCAAAAGTGGGGTAAATGAAAAAAAACAGGTGGTTGTGTATGATGCAGTAGGCGGTGCATATGCCGCGCGTCTATGGTGGATGCTTCGTTATTATGGTC
>DATMYN010000230.1:0-4101 GCA_035560875.1 Longilinea sp.
GAGACAGCTTAAAAATACTCTAGGGAACCAGGTCTGGCAGAGGAATTATTATGAGCGTGTGATTCGCAATGATGAGGAATTAGTGAGATTTCAAAATTACGTTTTAGATAATCCAAGACGTTGGACTGAGGATCCTGAAAATGAAATAGGATGATGTGATAGGTGTTGGATTTGGCAGTGGCTATGGAGGAGAAGGGCGTACCCTTTTCGAAAATTCTTCAAATTGATTGTTGCTGGGCGGGTTTGGAACCCGCCCCTACCAGGCATGGGGTTGTTTGTCCTGGTCAGCTTGTCTTTTCCAGATCGTCCAGGGCTTTTTTATATTTTTCCAGGTTGGTCGGGTTGAGGGCAACGATCTGGTGGCGCAGGTTCATGGCGCCGGAACGATCACCGGTGGCTTCAAAGGCGGATGCCACACCGTCCATGACCTCGCACGCTTTGTCGATCTGTTTGTCGTGGACATACAAGGTAGCCAACCGCATCCGTACTTGCAGTTGGTCGGGGTGGTCGGCCTGGAAATCATTCAAGAACTGGATGGCTTTCTTGCGTTGGTTGTTGTTTTCCAACAGGGTCATAAAGGCATCCAACTCCGCCAGGGCGGTGGTGGTTTGGCCTAAACGGAAATTCAGGTCGATCAATTGAGCCCGCGGCGAAGGATCTTCGGGGTCCATCGTGCGGAGCTGTTCATAGATCTTGATGGCGCTGCGCCAATCCAGGCGCTGCAGGTCGATATCGGCTACTTTGGAAAGGACCTGGCTGGCCCACTTGCGGCTGATGGTCGACTGCTGGATGAGTTTTAAAGCTGATAGGTAGGTCTGGCGGGCCATATCCAACTCGGCCAGGCGGTAATAGATATCCCCCAGCTCGATGTACTGCTGCATGGCTTCTTCCATCTTTCCTTGGGCCGTGAGGATCTCAACCAGTTTCCCCCGCAGGGATAGGTCCATCGGCGCCATTTGAGAAGCCCGCCGTAATAAACGTGCAGCCTGGTTTGATTCACCCCGCAGTGAATACAATTGTGCCGTCAGCATGAACTTATCCACCGCTTCCGGCAAGCGGCCTTCTTTGAGGAGCAGGTCGCCTATTTGGACATGCAACGGTAGATAGGTTGGGGCATATTGGATGGCATAAAATGCCTCTTCCATGGCCGAACGCAGCATTTTGCGGTTGGTAAGTTGGCGGATATTTGCCAGGGCTTCCACCACACCGCTGCTGCGCGATTCCAACATCATTTCGATCAACGGGGCAGGCGCATCCGATTCACCGGAGGGCATTTGAGCACGGGCGGTAAGCAAATGGTCGCGCCAGTCGGTGCGGTTAAGCTCGTCCATGATCTTCTTACATAAGGATTGCATACCTTCGATGTTTTGTTGGTTGGTTTGGGCTTCGATGATCGGTTCGTATAACTGGCGGATCTCATCACCTTGATCTTCCGGTACGGTAATGGAATCGGCCAGGGCAAAACCTTGCAGCAAAGAAGCGGCAGCTTCCTTCCATTTTTCAGCATTCCGATACAGATCCCCCATGAGGATATTGGAGGCTAGGGCGTATTCGGGGTGGCGTACCGAGCGCTGCAGGTAGCGGAAGGCGTTTGTATCGCTGCGCTTGGCCAGTAAGCAGCCTAAGGTAAAGTGGACGGCCGGCGTATTCAAGCCGGTTTCGGTGGCGCGTTCCAATTCCTCAATAGCTTGGGCGTCTTCCCCTTTGGTTTGGGAATCGATCGCCTGGCTGACATGCATCTGTATCCGAGAGCGGTCGGCATTTTCGGCTGTCAAGCCGCCGGTACCGCGCGTGAGGGCGGTGATGCCGCGCCGGCTGATCATGCCGTTCGGCTGCGAGTCTTCCTGTTCGAACAGCAAACCGGCTAACTCGACCAAGGCTTTATGCTGGGCTTCTTCAATGGGAGTGCGTCCTAAAGCCGCGGTTGGTTTTTTGGTAATGTGCTTGACCTCTGCCATGCGTACCGGACCGGTTCCGCCCCGCGGGCGGGATACCTTGGGTAAAAGCTGGCCGGTCTTGAGCATATCCATTGCCTGGCGGGCTTCCGGGTAATCGGGGACCAATTTCTGAATATAATCGACAACCTGAATGGCTTTATCGATGTTCCCGGAGCGCTGCATCAAGCTGGCGGTGGCCATATACTCCAAAACAGCATCCGCTTTACGCCCCATGCGGTCATAGATCGCTGCAAGGCGTGAGCGCACCGATAAGTCTTCGGGGTCCAGGGTAACTGCCCGCAGCCAGTTCTCGATCGCTTTTTCCACATCCCGGCTGTTCAAATAAGCTTCGGCCGCGTTGGAACTGGTTTGGACGGCTTCTTTCAACCGGCCGGTGCGTTCAAAGATGCGCGCCATCTTTTCCAATGACAAGGGGTCATTGGGTTGCAGGATCGAAACTTTTCGATAGTTTTCGAGTGCGTTTTCGAAATCTTCCAGTTCATACAACGCTAAAGCCAGGCTGGAAAGCGCTTGCGGATTTTCTGGCTGGATGGCCAGGGCTTTTCGGTAATGATCGGCAGCTTCCGCCCATTGTTGCTCCCAGGCAGCGGAGTGTCCGAGGTCCATTGATTGTTGAAAGGTGTCCTGACCGGTCATAGCGCTCCCAATGATCTACTTGGATAATTCCTGTAATTCGCCCCAATTCTTACCCGAACGAGCGTCGGCGATGAGGGGGATGCTGAGCGTGTACGCTTTTTCCATGGTGTGGCACACTACTTCGGCGGTTTTCTTCAATTCCGCTTGGGAACATTCTAACACCAATTCATCGTGAACCTGTAAGAGAAGCCGGGCACTTAACCCGGCCTGTTGTAAGGCTGCCGGTAAGCGGATCATGGCGATCTTCATGATATCGGCTGCCGTACCCTGGATGGGCGCGTTGATGGCTTCTCGTTCTTCCCGGGCGCGGATGTTTTGATTACCGGGGTTCTTTAGATTGGGGAAGTATCGCCGCCGTCCGAGCATGGTCTCTACATAACCGATCCGGGCTGCCTGAGCGCGGATGCCATCCAAGTAATTTTTAACACCCGGGAAGTCGTTGAAATATTCACGCACAAAATTCTCGGCTTCACCCAGGGTGAGGTTGGTGGTGCGGCTGAGCCCAAAAGCGCTCATCCCGTAGATCAATCCAAAATTGATCGCCTTGGCATGCCGGCGCTGCTCTTTGGTCACATCCGCCAGGGGTACATTGTAGATGGCTGCCGCTGTGGCGGCATGGATATCCTGTCCGGCACGAAAGGCGGAAAGCATACCCTCATCGCCGGACATATGCGCCACGATGCGCAGTTCGATCTGCGAGTAATCGACCGA
Organism: Longilinea sp.; assembly: GCA_035560875.1. Taxonomy (GTDB): domain Bacteria; phylum Chloroflexota; class Anaerolineae; order Anaerolineales; family Anaerolineaceae; genus DATMYN01. Next base: position 3,306 of record DATMYN010000230.1, read on the forward strand.
CAGCAGCACATACCCGGGGCTGGCAACGAAGGCCTGGCGCACCTTGCGCCCGAGGTCCGAACGGGTGGGGATGTTCTGCAGATTGGGGTTGATCGAGCTGAGCCGCCCGGTGACCGCCCCAATTTGATTGTAAGAAGTGTGTACTCGCTTGGTTACGGGGTCGACCTGTTCGGGCAGGGAATCCAAATAGGTGGAGCGCAGTTTGGATAATTCGCGGTACTCAAGCAGTAAATCCACCACCGGGTGCATCCCGCTCAGTTCATCCAGTACCGCCGCCGAGGTGGAATAATGTCCGCTGGCGGTCTTATTGCGCGGATCGGGCGGTGGCAGGCGCAAGGTATCGAACAATACCTTGGAAAGCTGTTGGGTTGAATTCAGGTTGAAAGTGTAACCGACCGAGTCATAGACATCTTTGATGATCTCATCAAGCCGGGTGCCCAATTCCGTAGACATTTGCCGCAGGAAGGGCACATCCAGGGTGATACCCGTTTTTTCCATTTCAGCCAGCACGCTCACCAACGGCATCTCTATCTCTTCAAGCAGTTTGGTACCTTTACGTTCATCAAGGCGCGGGCGCATCTTTTGTTCAAGACGCAGCACCACTTCGGCATCGGCAGCCGCGTAGGGGGCGGCTTTTTCCACCGGTACCAGGTCCATGGTGATCTGGGTCTTGCCTTTGCCGATCAGTTCCTCAATGTGGGTCATAAGGATACCCAATTGGACCTCGGCCATGTCTTTAAGCCCCAGGTTATGCGAAGAGGGGTCGATCAGCCATTCGGCGATCATCGAATCGAAG
>DATMYN010000231.1:0-6390 GCA_035560875.1 Longilinea sp.
AACAAGCCAGGGCAGCCTTCCGTGAACAGGCTTCAGCGCTTGCCAAAGGGGGTGTCGATCTCTTTATCATTGAGACCATGACCGATCTTTTTGAAATCCGGGAAGCTATAACTGCCGTTAAAGAAGTAGCTCCGGGCTTACCTATCATTGCCTCAATGACATTTACCCGTGACGACCGAACATTATTAGGAGACAGCCCTGAAAAAGTGGCTCGTTCCATCCATGATTTCGGAGCGGAAATAGCCGGGGTGAACTGTTCTGGCGGGCCTGAACAAATTCTGCGGATATTAAAATTGATGCATCACGCCAATCCGGATGGGAATTTTAGTGTCATGCCGAATGCAGGTTGGCCTGAACAAGTCGGCGGCCGCATTTTCTACCCAGCCGCTCCGGAATATTTTGGCGACTACGCTCTCATGTTTTGGCAATCCGGAGCGAATATCATTGGCGGGTGCTGCGGTACCACTCCTCAACATATCCAAAGTATGCGCAAAGCCATTGACGCTTCCCCCGCCCTGTCTTTTTCCAATGGCGTATCCGTTCTCTCAACCGATATGGAAGAGCAAGAACCTGCCGAGGCGCCGACTGACCTTGCCCAAAAATTGGCTGCCGGTAAATTTATCATCTCAGTCGAAATGGATCCGCCGCGCGGGCTGGCTATCCAAAAGATCCTGGCCGGATCAAGCTTGTTATCAGAAGCTGGCGCCGATACCATCAATGTTGCCGATAGCCCCATGGCACGCATGCGCATGAGTCCATGGGCAGTATGCAATCTGATCCAACGTAAGGTTGGGATTGAAACTGTTTTACATTTTCCTACGCGTGGACGCAACCTTTTAAGAGTGCAAGGTGACCTTTTAGCAGCCCATGCCATCGGTGTAAGGAATGTCTTTGTGGTGATGGGCGATCCAACTGCCATCGGAGATTATCCGAATGCCAACGATAACTTTGACCTGGTTCCATCTGGTTTGATCAAACTCATCAAACAAAAATTCAATGCCGGGATCGACCATGCCGGCACGGATATAGGTCAGCCAACCACTTTCTTTGTTGGCTGTGCCTTAAACCTAAATCCCACCAACCCTGCCGAAGAGGTTAAGAACCTCCGCCGCAAACTGCGTGCCGGTGCCGATTTCATCATCACGCAACCGGTCTTTTCTCCCTTCGTGGCTCGGAATTTCCTGCAGCACTACGAACACGAGCATGGATCAATTCCGGTTCCGATCATCGTTGGGATCCTCCCGTTAGCCAATTCCCGCCATGCTGCTTTCCTGCATCATGAAGTCCCCGGCATCACTATCCCAGCTGGGATTCGGGAACGGATGGAAAAAGTGGGTGAAAATAACTCGCGTGAAGGTATCCAAATTGCGATAGAATTAATCCAAGAAATGAAAGATTTTTCGAAAGGCGCCTATATAATGCCGCCTTTCTCACGCTTTGATTCGGCGGCTGAAATTATCGAAGCTGTGCAAGAATAAGGATTTACAATGCTCCTTACAATTGATGTCGGAAATACAAACCTTACCCTCGGTCTGTATAAAGGCCAGGAATTGGATACCCATTGGCGTTTGGCTACCGATCATGAACGCATGCCGGATGAATATGGCCTTCAGATCTTGGGGTTACTAAGCCACAGCGCCTGCTCGATAGATCAGCTCGAGGGAATCAGTTTATCTTCCGTGGTTCCATTGTTAACCGGCAGGGTTGCTCAAGCTTGCCGGCAATACCTAAAAATTGAACCGCTTATCATTAGCCACGAATTGAATACCGGCGTAAAGATCCTGTATGAAAACCCGGCTGCGGTCGGTACAGACCGGATTGCAGATGCAACGGCGGCGGTCACCCGTTATGGAGCACCCGTTATTGTGGTAGATTTTGGTACAGCCACAACTTTTAACGCCATTAATCGTCATAAAGAGTATCTGGGTGGTGCTATCGCTCCGGGAATACTTACAGCGGCCCAATCGCTTACTCAAAGGGCAGCCAAATTAGCTCCGGTAGACCTTACCATTCCGCCGGGGCCAATCGGGCGGAATACACCCAATGCATTACAATCTGGTTTATTATTTGGGTATGCATCCATGGTCGATGGCATGGTCATTCGGTTCCGGTCTGAACTGGGAGAGGATGCAAAAGTGATTGCAACCGGTGGATTAGCTGAAACGATCGCTCCGCTTACAACCTCTTTTTCGATCGTTGACCCTTGGCTTACGTTGGATGGATTGCGAATGTTGTGGGAGATGAATCCGATAAAATGACAAATCCTTTTGAAAATCAACATATTGTTTTGGGAGTTACCGGTTCAATTGCAATTTATAAGGCAGTTGATCTGGCGTCCAAATTGACTCAATCGGGTGCTGTAGTAGATGTTGTCCTAACCCCCAGCGCAGAAAAATTCGTTTGTCCGATCACCTTCCAATCTGTGACCGGCAGGAAATGCTATACCGATCAGGATCTTTGGGGGGGAGAAGGTCATGTGGTGCATGTCGGTCTTGGCCACGCTGCTACCCTTCTACTGATCGCCCCGGCCAGCGCTAATACGATCGCCAAATTAGCCGCCGGTTTAGCTGACAATCTCCTCACAGCTACATCATTAGTGGCGGATTGTCCAATCCTCATCGCACCTGCGATGGAATCGCACATGTACACCCATACCGCAACCCAAGCAAATATCCAAACGCTTAAAGGGCGAGGGGTTAAATTCATTGGACCTACCGAAGGACGTCTGGCATCCGGCGCGGTCGGGTATGGCCGTTTTGTTGAACCTCCTGATATTCTTTCGGCCGTACGGTATGAACTTTCGCGATCGGCACCATTGCACGGTCACAAGGTGGTTGTCACCGCAGGTGGTACCCAAGAGGCGATCGATCCGGTGCGGATGATCACAAATCGGTCATCAGGAAAACAAGGTTATGCGGTTGCGCAAGCGGCACTGGATCAGGGCGCTGAAGTAGTACTGATTTCCGCTCCAACTGCATTAATACCCCCTTACGGATCCAAATTAATTGAAGTAACCTCAGCTTCGGAAATGCAATCTGCCGTAATAAAAGAAATTCCAGGTACAACCGCTCTAATCATGGCCGCGGCTGTGGCGGATTTCAAACCCCAAACCACTGCTCAACAAAAGATCAAAAAAGGTTCTTCCTCTCTGGATCTTCACCTGGAGCCAACCACGGATATTCTCAAGGAAGTGGCTTCTCAAAAAGAAAAAAGTGGTTTTCCAAAGATCACATTCGGGTTTGCGGCAGAATCCCAAGATCTTTTAGCGAATGCTACCAAGAAGCTGCAAGAGAAAAAATTGGATATGATCATTGCCAACAATATCTCTGCCAGCGATGCGGGTTTTGAGGTTGATACGAATCGGGTCACTTTCCTATTTTCATCGGGTGAAAAAGAAGAATTACCGTTACTGACCAAAATAGAGGTTGCAGAAAAAGCGGTATCCATCTTGATCAAAGAACTGGTCTCGAAGAAACAATGACGATGTTAAAAGGACCGATTTTAGTCATTTCTGATATTCATGCGAATTTATCAGCATTAGAGACAGTATTATCCGATGCCAAAGACTATGCTTCGGTGATCTGTTTGGGTGACTTGGCAGGATACGGACCTGACATCAATGAAGTCATCGAAAAGATCCGCTCCCTTGAGAATTTGATTTGTGTGATCGGTAATCATGATGCAGCATTGATCGGACGTTTGGACTTGGGGGCATTTAATTCGGATGCCCAGTTAGCGCTTAAATGGCAAAAAGAAGTCATAAAACCGGAAAATGAGGAGTACCTAAAATCACTCCCCGAGAAAGCCTTTGATGGTAAGGTAACCATCGTGCATGGCAGCCCCAGAAATCCGGTTTGGGAATATTTACTGGAACCATATTCAGCGGCTGAAAACTTTGAGTATTACGAAACTATGTTGTGTTTTGTCGGTCATAGCCACCAACCTATTTGTTACCTTGAAAATCAGCACAAAACGTATGCTGAATGGGTAGTTCCTCAATCCGGACTGACTTACCAGCTTTCCCGAAAAACAATTCTAAACCCCGGTTCAGTTGGCCAGCCAAGGGATCATGACCCGCGGGCTTCGTATGCAATTTTTGACCCTGAGAAATTAACCTGGATGCCAAGGCGTGTTGCCTATGACATTTCGGCTGTTCAGCAGCGAATTCATGAAAAAGACCTTCCTTCAAGACATGCTGCACGATTACGTGACGGGTGGTAATATTACTTTGTGGGAACAAATTAATACCTGGTTACGTCATTAGGATAGTAATTCATATCCAAGAGGAGGAAGAAAAATGAAACGCCGCAGTATATTAATTCTCATCATTCTTGCCGCACTTTTAACCGGTTGTGGAACCCGATCTACTTCCGCAAGCGAATCGATCATGCCAATGACGGAAGCAGGCTATGCTCCTGAACCGGCTTATGACATGGCAGTCGCCGAAGAATCGTTTTCTGTCAGTAATGATGCGAGCGGCAGCGCTCAATACTCACCATCAGAAATTCAAACGACAGAACAGTTAGTAATTCGTACAGCCTCGATGAACATCCTTGTTGAGGATCCCGCGGAGACGATCAACCAGATCAATCAGATGGCAACCAACATGGGTGGTTTTGTTGTTTCATCCAATGTATACAGCAGTTCTTACAACAATGTTTCATACGCATCAGGGAGCGTATCCATTCGTGTACCTGCAGAATCACTGGATGCTGCCATGGCACAAATCAGAACCATGGTACCCGATGCGGATACAGACATCACCAATGAGAGTATCTCCGGGGAAGATGTTACTTCGACGGTAGTTGACTTGGAATCCAGGTTGAGGAATTTACAGGCTGCTGAAACCAACTTAATTGAGATCATGGATACAGCTACGACAGTCGAAGATACACTGGCTGTCTTCAACCAACTAACTTCAGTACAAGAACAAATCGAAGTCTTGCAAGGTCAAATCCAATACTACCGTGAATCGGCCAATTATTCATCGATCACTGTCCAGGTTGACTCGATCGTAACCATCGAACCGATCGAAGTCGCCGGTTGGAGACCCGAAGGGATATTACGGGATGCCGTCCAGGCATTAGTTGACTTTGGTCAATGGCTTGTTGGAGCTTTGATCTGGTTCATCGTTACCTTACTGCCAATTGGCTTGGTATTATTTGGAATTGGTTGGGTGGTTGTCAAGATCTTCAAAAAGATCTTCAAGAATCGCCCGAAAAAAGAAAAAAAGGAGCCGACCCTGCCTCCAGTACCCCCACTCCCTCCAGTTCCGCCAGCACCACCCACACATTAATAAAAAAAACTCACGGCTTTTTAGCCGTGAGTTTTTATTTTAGGCCAATATCCCTTCAAGGAATATCCGAATATCTGCCCTGTGATCAACTTCAACCGGGATTTGGTATAAACCCTCGGCAACCTCTTTCCAGACAACTTTGTTTCCATTTACTTCAATACGGCGTGGATTTCCCGTCAAGGAGAATTCCACCATACCACCAGCTTTCCTGGGGAGTTGGATCGTAAAGCTTACTTCTTTACCTGTGTCTTTCCAATCCTCCACCTCAAGGCCTTGAGAAAAGTGTAGATTACTTCCTAAATACTGCGCCTGATCGTGTTTTGCCAGCCTAACGGCTAGTAAAAGACAACCGTGGCGGGGAATTTGCAATTCCAGCGCTGGGTAGTCCGAACCGGTAATGTATGTCTTTTGATCCCAATAGGAACGGACATAATAGGAGCCCTTGGGTAGATGGAATTCTTCCGGCCTGAAGGTGATGGAAGTGGGTTTATCATCCCAGTTGAACCAACCTAATAAATGCCATTTTCCCGCAGTTCCTTCCAAGTCTTGTCGGAGCAAGTGAGGAGTGTGATTGTCAAACAGATCGATCACCTGGGGAGGATTGTTTAACACGGGTATTAATGATTGGGCAATACCTAACCGATCTGCAGTCAAATTGACCATATTATCCGAAAGAAGCAGCATTCCGGCGCTTAACCCGATCGTGGTTGCCAGTGTATGAACCTCATCCAAGGTCAACTTCATTTTTTCACGTACGATCAAGCAATCCGGATCATTGAGCCACCAACGACGATGCATCCCAGAACGGGTGATCGTGTTTTGCATAGCATTTTTTGCAGACGGGGTATTGGGTTCTTTATCAAAGATCAACTTAATTCCATTGAAAGAGAATGTCCATTCACCGTTCACATCTGCACCAATGCGCATACCATCAACCAAACCAATTCCTGGTCCCAATGGTAATCCGCATCCCAAAATAAATGTGCTTGGCCCGGCAGCATCGCGGATCAATTCAAGTCCTTTCCGGAGCACCTGGGCGCGCGTCAATGTAGGATCGTAATGTTTCCCTTGCAACGCGGCTGCATATAAGAAAT